>NZ_JBLIQL010000021.1:0-101184 GCF_047525655.1 Pontibacter sp. 13R65 | reverse complement strand
GATAAAGTGCATAAGGCTAAGGAGTTAGGTGAAACATCGGACAATATTTCTACCTAATCCTTAGCCTTTTTTGTTGCGCAAATGCCTGTCTTAAACCAAATTAATTCCCGAGTTCACGTTAATTATTCTAATGAAAATACCCTTCCAGAGAGCATAGAGCAAAAAAATGCTGATGCCTGCAAAGCCGGAGTTACACTTTCGCCACAAGGCTATATTTGTGTTCCGCAGCTCTTGCTGGCATCAGCGCTGAGAATAGTTTTGGTTTTACTGCTTATCCTTTTTTTTGAAAATATCGAAGGGGCCTGGCTTCTCTTCTACCTTTGGCGGTTCTTTTTTCTTGAAGATATCAAACGGGCCAGATTTTACCTCCTGTTTTGGAGGTTCCTTCTTTTTAAAGATATCCAGCACACCCGGCTTTTCTTCCTCTTTCTGGTTATTCTTTTTCTTGTTTTTAGTGTCCTCCTCTTTTCTGCCAAAAGGCCACAGGGTTTTCTTTTTCTTTTTTTCCGCCAGAATGACGTACCTGATCGAAATGCCTGTTGATAGGGCTACCCAGTCTTCGTGATTTATATGAAAAGCCGGTTTTATATCTGTAGAGATAAGAATAGGAAGGCCGTTTACTTTATACTCCAGCCCTAATATCGCATCCAGGCCAGTAAAGGCTCCTCTGTCTTTTAAGTTGCCAATGTGGCCGCCAGCTCCCAAGTAGTAATTGAGCCGCCTGCCAAGTATAGGGCGGTGCCACTCATACAAGGCAGTGGCGCTAACATCGCGGGAGCCAACTGCAAAAATGCCTTCTATAGTCGATTTCTCAAACACCCGCTGCTGAACTGAAAGCCCAAACCGATCCCCATCTAACCTAACACCGGCGGCAGTACGGTATACCTGCGCCTCACTAACAAAGGCTGTACCCATAAGCAGGCAGCCCATCCAAAAGCTTTTCTTCATGCTACATTTAGTCTACTGCTGCCCCTGCAAATATCTTACCTAATGTGGCGACTATTATAGATGCAACAGGCAAAGTTTCTGGGCTAAGCTTGCGATGCCTGTATTCTTGCATAGCAAAAGCACTTTCCTGAAACTGAAAAACACTGGTACAATTACTTACTATTTCTAATTGAAAGACCAGGGCTAAACCAATTATTCTAATGAAAATGGCCTTCCAGAGGCATTTTAATCAGAATCGCCCCTGAACCTGCCCCTGCCCGATTTTTTCTCACTTTGCCTCCGCTTGCTTTCCAGGCGCTGTTTTACGGAGCCATGCGTAGGTTTGGTGGCCTTTCGGTGTTTCTGCTTTGTAAAGGCCTGGCGCAGTAGCTCATAAAATTTGCGGATGCAATCTTCTTTGTTCTGTAACTGGCTTCGTTCTGCCTGGCACACCACCTGCAGGTACCCGTCGCCCGTTATGCGGTTGGCTAGTTTCTGCTCCACCAGGTGTTTTTCCTCTTCTGTAAGCAAGGCCGAAGAAGCCACATGAAACCGTAGTTCTACTTTGCTGGCTACTTTATTTACATGCTGTCCACCAGCGCCCCCGCTTCTGGAAGCCTGAAATTCCAGCTCCCTGGTAAAGTCTCTTTCACCTAAACGCATATCTGTTTTGTTTCTGATTTATGCTGCTATCGTACCTGTGCTGCCTTTGCGCCTGACTTTTTTTAAATAAAACAGCTAAGCAGCAGGGCATTTATTTAAATGTAGCAGTAATACGCAAGGAGTTTATCAGGAGGTGAATATAACCATACATCTTAAAATTATCGTAAACCCGATACGAGTTCCGGTAGCGCAGGAACAAAGTAACGTTAAACAGCTAAAACCACACCTATGAAAAAAGAAATTGGCCATAAGGTATGGGCCATTGCCGAAGGGTACATTCCGTCTTACGGTAATGGTCCCGAGCCTGCCTTTACCAGCCACGAAACCGCCTGCATTTTGAATACATCGGAGCAGGATGCGCACATAGAGATTTTTATATACTTCGAAGATCGTGAGCCTGTTGGCCCATATAAGGTAACGGTGCCGGCAAAACGCACCAAGCACCTCCGGTTCAACGACCTGCAAGACCCTGAGCCTATTCCTCGCGATACCGATTATGCCAGCACCATTACCTCCGATGTACCGGTAGTAGTGCAGCACACCCGCCTCGACTCCCGGCAAGCAGAAAACGCTTTAATAAGCACCTTGGCTTATCCTGTAATTAATTAATATGAAAAGAGCTATGTTAGAAAAAGACCATTGGTATAAAGCAGGCGTATGGTACGCACTAGATGTAGAAACTTTTCAGGACTCTGATGGCGATGGTGTTGGCGACTTTCAAGGTCTGATAAGCCGCTTAGATTATCTGGCCACACTAGGTGTAACCTGCATCTGGCTGCTGCCTTTCTACCCCAGCCCCGGCCTCGACAATGGGTACGATGTAATGGATTACTATAACGTGGATAAGCGCCTGGGCTCCCTTGGCGATTTTACGGCTTTTGTGCGAGAAGCCAAAGAGCGGGGTATGCGCGTGCTCATCGATCTGGTGGTAAATCACACCTCGCGGGAGCACCCCTGGTTTCAGGAGGCAAGAAAAGACAAAAACTCCAAGTACTATAAATACTACATCTGGCGAAAAGAGAAACCGGAAGACTCGCATGCTGAGCCTATGTTCGGTGGCGAGGAAGACGACATCTGGTCTTACGACGAAGAGGCTAAAGAATACTACCTGCACCGTTTCTACAGCCATCAGCCCGACTTGGAAATCACTAATCCGGAGGTGCACAAAGAAATATTTAACATAATGGGATTCTGGCTGGCGCTGGGAGTAGCTGGTTTCAGGGTAGATGCCGCCCATATTCTGGTGCAGGACGACAACAACGAGTCAGCAGAGCACTTTTACAAACTGCTCGAAGACATGCGCTCCTACATTAACACCCATAGTACCGATGCCATTTTACTGGCAGAGGCTACCGGACCGCCAGAAATGATCGGCAACTTCTTTAAAGAAGAAACGCGCATGCACATGGCGTTTAATTTCCTGATGAACCAGCACCTGTTCCATGCCATGGCCATACAGGAGGCCGAGCCGTTGAAAAAAGGCTTTGGCTTACTGCCAGACAAGCCGGAAGCCTGCACCTGGCTTAACTTTTTGCGGCACCACGATGAGCTCACGCTGGTAGACTTAAAACAAAATGAGATAGAAGAAACCTTTGCTGCCTTTGCCCCGGAAGAAAACATGCAAATCTTCGGGCATGGCATCCGCCGCAGGCTGGCTCCTATGCTGGGCAACAACAGGCAGCAGCTTGAACTCTGTTATAGCCTCATGTTCAGTTTGCCAGGCACTCCACTCATCCAGTATGGAGCCGAAATAGGTATGGGCGACGATTTGTCGTTACCTGGGCGTATTAGTGTACGTACCCCCATGCAATGGTCTTCTGTTCAGAAAAATGGAGGCTTTTCTACTGCCCCTGCCGATAAGCTGGTGCGGCCCGTTATTAGCGGCGGTCCTTATGGCTTCGAAGAGGTATCGGTGCGGGACCAGCAGAACGACAGCTTCTCGCTCCTGAACTGGATAGAACGCCTGATCCGGATACGCAGGCAATGCCACGAAATTGGCCGGGGCAGGTGGGAGATAATTGAGGTAGGGCATAAATCGGTGCTGGTACACAGCTGCATCTTGCACTCCACTACAGTCTTTTTTCACAACCTAAGCGATACGCCCTGCTCCTTTACAGTGCCATCGCCTCTAAACGAAGCAGAAGAAGTAACAGAATACCTTAGCGACCAGTCTTACAGCCGCCCCGATGCTAACGACAAAATATTAGAGTTAGGGCCCTATGGTTACCGCTGGTTCAGAATAGGACATACCAAGTAGCAAGAGTTAACATTTAGAAAACGAAAAAAATGGTAAGAATAGGCTATCAGGCATCGCATGAGCAGTTTAAGCCAAGCGAGTTGCTTAAATATGTTAAAATGGCGGAACAGGCTGGTTTTAAGGCCTGTAACTCGTCTGATCACTTTCATCCCTGGAGCCACGACCAAGGGGAGAGTGGCTTTGCCTGGTCGTGGCTTGGAGCCGCCATGCAGGCTACTTCGCTAGACTTTGGTATTGTAAATGCCCCTGGGCAACGCTATCATCCGGCTATCATTGCGCAGGCCGCCGCTACCCTGGCAGAAATGTTTCCGGAGCGGTTCTGGGTAGCGCTGGGCACGGGGCAGTACCTAAACGAGCACATTACCGGCACAGTATGGCCCGTAAAGCAGGATCGTAATAGCCGCCTGAAAGAATGCGTAGACATTATAAGAGCGCTTTGGGCCGGCGAAAACGTAACGCACCACGGCCTGGTGACTGTAGAAGACGCCATCTTGTTCACGCGTCCCGCTACCCCTCCGCCTATTATAGGTGCTGCCATAACACCACCAACTGCCAAATGGGTAGGTGGCTGGGCCGATGGGCTTATTACCACAGCGCGACCACCTAAAGAACTTCAGAAAATGGTAGATGCCTTTAAAGAAGGTGGCGGCGAGGGCAAACCGATGTTTCTGAAAGTAGAAGTCTCTTTTGCCAAAACCGAAGAAGAAGCCATAGATGGAGCTTACGAGCAGTGGCGCTCCAATATATTCTCAAGTAGCGTGCTTACAGAGCTTCGCACCGCTAAACAATTACAGGAGGCTGCCCAGCTGGTGCAAAAGGAGATCATGAAAGAGCATGTACTCATTTCTACCGAACCGCAACAATATGCCGAGTGGCTGCAGCAATACATCGACCTGGGCTTTACAACCCTGGTGCTGCACAACGTAAACCTGGAGCAGGAGCGGTTTATAGAAGTGTTTGCCGAGCAGGTGCTGCCACAAGTGCAGAAATAACCCAGAGCACTAAAATAGATTTTAAGCTCCGGAAGGGCTTTTTTATTAGAATAATTGGTGCGGCTGCGCCAAGTGTAGCTGCACCGATTTAGAAACTATGAAAGCCCTTCCAGAAGCTGCAGTTTAGCAAAAAGCCTTGGACATAAAGTCTCTAAAAAAGCTCTGGAAGGCCAGTTTCATTAGAATAATTTAGCTTACTCTTGTTGCACTTTCATCTGGGCGCGTCTTGCGAAAGCCCAAAAAATAAACAAACCACAGAACCCTGACCTCAAAATAAGACATGATAGAAAAAGACTTCTGGTATAAAAATGCAGTGTTGTACACCTTGGATGTAGAAACCTTTCAGGATTCTAACAACGATGGCATAGGCGACTTCAGAGGCCTGATTAGCCGCATGGATTACCTGGCCACATTAGGTATTAACTGCATCTGGCTGCTGCCCTTTTACCCATCTCCCAACCGCGACAATGGCTACGATATTACCGATTATTATAGTGTAGACAGCCGCCTGGGCAACCTCGGAGATTTTGCCAGCTTNCATCTGGCTGCTGCCCTTTTACCCATCTCCCAACCGCGACAATGGCTACGATATTACCGATTATTATAGTGTAGACAGCCGCCTGGGCAACCTCGGAGATTTTGCCAGCTTTATTCAGGCGGCCAAAGAAAGGGGCATCCGGGTAATTATAGACCTAGTTATAAACCACACCTCTAACCAGCACCCCTGGTTCCTGGAGGCCCGGAAAGATAAGAACTCGCCCTACCGCGAGTATTATACCTGGAGTAAAGAAGAACCCAAAAACCCGGAGTACGAGCCGGCTTTTAAAGGCGAAGACAACAGCATTTGGGAATACGACGAAGTGGCAAAAGAATATTTTCTGCACCGCTTCTACAACCACCAGCCCGACCTGAACCTTGCAAACACAGCTGTGCGAAAAGAGATCCATCAGATCATGGGTTTCTGGCTGGCACTGGGAGTTTCCGGCTTTAGGGTAGATGCCGCCCATATTCTGGTGGAGAACGACGATCCAAAAGACCAGGGCGAGTTCCACGACCTGATAGAAGACATGCGTGAGTTTATAACTTCGCACAGCCGCGATGCTATTTTACTTGCCGAAGCCTCCGGGCCACCCAAAGTAGTAGGCAAGTTCTTTAAAGGAAAAGAGCGGATGCACATGATGTTCAATTTCCTGCTGAACCAGTATACTTTTCTGGCTTTGGCCACAGAAGAGGCAGAACCTATCCGAAAGGGAATTTCTATTCTTCCGAAGAAAGATATCTCGTCGGCCTGGCTCAACTTTTTGCGGCACCACGACGAGCTAAACCTCGAAGACCTGCAGGAGAAGGAACAAAAAGCCGTATTCGAAAAATTTGCTCCTGATGAAGACATGCTCATTTTTGGCCGTGGCATCAAACGCCGGCTCGCTCCTATGCTTAACGGCGACCAGCGCCGCCTGGAGCTGGCCTACAGCCTGCTGTTCAGCTCGCCTGGCACGCCCGTTATACAATATGGGGCCGAGATAGGTATGGGCGACGATATTTCGCTGCCGGGCCGGAACAGCGTACGCACCGCCATGCAATGGTCGCCAGAGCGGAATGGTGGCTTTTCGGAAGCTCCGCCATCCAAACTATCCAGACCAGCCTTAGCCCAGGGCGACTACTCTTATAAGCGACTGAATGTGATACAGCAACAGTGCAAACCAGACTCGTTGCTTAACTGGATGGAGCGCCTGATCCGGCTGCGGCGGCAGTACCTGGAGCTTGGTAACGGAGAATTGGAGATACTGCCAGTAGAGCATAAAGCTGTGCTGGCTTGTGCCTACAAACTTAGTTTTGAGATTGTGGTGGTGCATAACTTAGGTCAGGAAGCCTGCGAAGTTAACCTGCCCTTGCTGAAGGAAGACCACGAGAGCCTTATAGAGATTTTTAGCGACAGCACCTATCCTACTCCGAAACAAGGTGAGGTAGAATTAAACCCTTACGGTTATCGCTGGTTCAGATTAAGGCGAAAAGAAGATAAAGAAGAAGCCGCCAAGAAAAAGAAAATGCAGAAATAGGTGGTAAATTGTGGCAACAGCCATCAGAATTGCCTGGAGCGCGTGCCTCTGCCATTCTGATGGCTGTTGCATTTTAGTTGCACCTTCTCAATCTCAGTTAAATTGCGGAACTTGCGCCCAATTTTATAATGCCTGGTGTGCAGGTACAGCAGTATGCGGGAGAAGGTCGTACAATATATTTTTTTCTTTTCAGGGCTGATTTTGATCGCCCTCGGAAATGCAGTGGCGGTAAAGGTGAAATACCTGGGCCTGAACCCCTGGGAGGCACTTAACGTGGCGCTTTTTCAGAAGCTTGGCCTCACCATTGGCGCATGGAGCACCATTACAGGGTTGCTGTTGCTGGTGGTGGCGCTGTTTGTAAAACGGACCTACGTAAACATCGGCACTTTTCTGAATGCCCTGCTCATAGGCCCCATGATGGATTTTTTTCTCTGGCTTGATTTTCTTCCGAATGCGACAGAAACCCCTATAGACTATATTAATCTGGCTTGTGCTATTTTGCTGGCTGGCGCAGGAGGTGGTTTATATGTATCGGGTGGTGTGGGAGCCGGCCCTAAAGATGGGTTTATGCTTACCGTTGCCGAAATGACAAAGCTATCGGTAAGTCGTGCCCGCATGGCTGTGGAACTAGTGGTGCTGGTCATCAGCTATTTTTTGGGAGGACCTGTGTTTGTGGTTACATTTTTCTACACGCTGCTACAGAGTCCGATATTTCAGGGAAGCCTGAAATATTTTGGTAGGCTGAGAGTGTCGCTTACAGAGAAATGGCTAATGCAGGGAGCTGACTGAGGTTTGGTTGCTATAGGCAGGCTGTTCCTGTCTTAACTAATAAAGTATATTAGCTCCTCCGCTTAAAAAGATTCATAGCTGCACCAACACTTCTTCTTTCTCGCCGGAGTGCAGGTCTACTTTAAACAGTTGGTGGCTATTGGTGCTGGTTACCCAGAGTTTACCAGCCAAGAACATAATATCGTTTGGCTCCGAAAAACCATCGGCTAAAGTGCTTACCCGGTTCCGCTCCAGGTCGAGTACTTTAACTTTACCATTGTAGGTATCTGCAATGTAAATGTTGCTGTCTATTACCTCCACTCCTACACAATGCTGCAGCAAGGCATCATCTACAGTGCCATCAACGTCGCCAAAATCGAAAAGTCCTCTGCCCACCAGCGTAAGTACCATTCCTGATTTCAGATGCAGCGTACGAATGGCACTGGCCTCCGCATCGGCAATGTATAGCACCTCGCCGTATATGGCCAAGCCGCTTGGTTGGTTAAAGGCAGCCTCCAGAAGCAAACCATCGGTCAGGGCTTCGCGGCCGCTGCCGGCAAAGCGGTATACTTTTTCGGTGGCCAGATCCATACGTAAAATCTGATGATTGCCGGCATTGGCAATAAACAGGTTGTTGCCAACAAGCAGCAGGTCCCAGGGGCTGTTGGGATTTACAGGCACTCCGACTTGGTCTTCAAAGAAATAATAACCAAGCTCGCCGGTGCCTGCTACCGTGCTAACTTGCTTCTGCTGCAAATCTGCTTTCCGGATGGCATTATTTTTAGTATCGGCTATGTAGAGGGTTTGGCCATGCAAGGCTAGCCCGTGTGGTTCCTGAAAAGTAGCAGAGGCAAAATCACCGTTTTGAAAGCCTGCTTCGCTGCTTCCGATTGTCTCCAGCACCTGCCCCTGCTGATTTAGTTTCAGGATGCAGTTGTTGCCGCTGTCGGATAGGTATATATTGCCGTCCTCATCGCTGATGAGCTTGGAAGGGAAGGCCAAGGCAGCCGTGCTCTGGCTATGTTCCCCGTGGAAACCGAAGGGCACTTTATTTAAATCTTCGGCAAACTCTTCCTTCATTTTCTGAATATAAGGCTGTACCTTTTCGTACACGCCCTCCCCGGCATGCTGCCCAATTACTTTGCCATTTGGGTCTATGAGCACCACGGTAGGCCAAGCTCTTATGCCGTACTGGTTCCAGAGGTAATAATCAGCATCGTTTACCACGGGGTGCTCCACTCCAAACTTCCGGATGGCCTGCAAAATAGTTTCGTTGCTTTTTTCGGCGTCGAATTTAGCGGAGTGTACGCCAATTACCACCAGTACATCGGCAAATTCCTGCTCCAGGCGCCGCAAGTCTGGAACAATGTGCTGGCAGTTAATGCAGCCAAAGGTCCAAAAGTCGAGCAGTACTATCTTGCCCCTGAAATCTCTGATCGACCAATTTGTGTCGGTGTTGAGCCAGCCAAAGTGGGTGTTTAGTTCAGGTGCGTTTACGCGTCCGGTTAGCATAGGCGGTGCAGCTTTTCAGGTGTTTAACTCGTTTCTGTTACCGGAATAGACAGGAGAAGGTTGTGTAAGAAATGTAAGAGACAGGACGTTTTGCGCGAATCAAGATACAAAGGGGTCACAGATAAACTAGATAGCAACGAATTTCATTCGCTCAATCAAAAATTCCATATTAATCAAATTACTCTAATGAAAAAGGCCTTTCGGAGCCTTATAAAGCTCCGGAAGGCCAAGGGTCTTACCAACTGCTGCTGGCCCCGCCGCCTCCAAAGGAGCCGCCACCAAAGCCGCCGAAGCCGCCGCCACCACCTCCTCCAAAACCACCACCGAAGCCGCCGCCACCGCCAAAGCCACCCGGAATAAAAATGGGGCCACCGCCTAAGGTACGAGCGCCTCTGCGGCCTCCTCTGCCACCGCCGCCGCCTCTTCTGGAAATAAAGAACACGATCAGCATAACGATAATAATGATGAAGAAAATAGAAGGGCCACCTTCGTTGTCGCCACCTTGTTGCTGTGGGTCTGCCTGGTACTCGCCGCTGGCCAGGCTGAAGATGCGGCTCGTGGCTTCATCGAGTCCTTTGTAGTAGTTGTTCTGCTGGAAATTTGGCTTCAGAACGTTTTCTGTAATGCGCTTGGCAATGCCATCGGTTATAAAGTGCTCTACGCCATAGCCGGTAGCTATGGCTACCCGGCGCTCATTTTTCGCAATTAATATAAGCAAGCCGTTGTCGTTGGCTTTGCTGCCGATTCCCCATTGCTCCCCTAGCCGTGCGGCGTAATCGTCTATGGCATAGCCGCCAATGGAGGTAAGGGTTACAATGGCAATTTGGGTAGAAGTGGTGTCGTTGTAATTTACCAGTTTCCGCTCCAGGGCTGCCTCCTCTTCTGCGCTTAACATGTTGGCCAGGTCGTTTACAAGCCGTGGCGGGTTAGGGCGCGGCGGAAAATCGCTGTTCTGGGCAAAAGCCAGTACGGTGGCCAAACAAAAGTATATCGCAAAAAGTAGGTGCTTCATAGTGTTTATTCTCCGAAAGAGATATCGTCTTTGAGTTCGTTGAGATCCCCTTTCTGGTTGTAAGGAAAGTGCGCCTTCAGTTGCTCGCCAGCCATCAATATGCCCTCAGACAAGCCCTGGGCATACCGTTTCTCTTTGAAATGTGAAATAACTTTTGCCGTTACGTCTTCCCAGAAATGTTCTGGCACAATGGCATTGATGCCGGCATCGCCCAGAATGGCAAACTGGTGGTCGAGCAGGGCCACGTAAAACAGCACCCCGTTGCGCCCTTGAGTCTCGTGCATGTGCAGCTCTGCAAACACTTCGGTAGCCCGGTCGAGCACCGGGCCTTTGCAGTTGTTTTCTATGTGCACGCGTATTTCGCCAGAGGTATTTTTTTCGGCCTCTGCAATCGCCGCTACAATCTGCTGCTCGTCTGCCTCGGTTATAACATCTTTTGGCATGTCTTTGGTTGTTTAATGGCTAAATGGCTAAACTGTTACTTATTGGTTAGCGGGAGGCACAGTAAAAGCCTTCTTACATTTGCTGTCGCTCCTACAACCATTTAACAATTTAGCCATTTAACAGTTTAAATTAAAACTCCACCGTTGGGGCGCGTTCTGCGCCAGGGTCTGCCTGGAAGTGGCCTTTGCGTTCAAAGCCATAAATTCCGGCCATCAGGTTATTGGGGAACGATCGCACGGTGGTATTATAATCCTGCACCAGCTCGTTGTACTTACGTCGCTCGGTGCTTATCCGATTCTCGGTACCCGATAGCTCGGCCTGTAGCTCCAGAAAGTTATTGTTTGCTTTTAATTCCGGGTATGCCTCTGCTGTAGCCAGTAACCTCGACAGAGCTCCACTCAGTTGGTTCTGCGCCTGCTGAAAACGCTCAATGTTCTCTGGTGTCAGGTCTTCGCTGCTGATTTGGATGCTAGTGGCTCTGGAGCGGGCATTTATAACGGCTTCCAGGGTTTCTTTCTCAAAGTTGGCAGCCCCTTTTACGGTATTCACAAGGTTCGGGATAAGGTCGGCACGCCGCTGATACGAGTTTTCTACGTTGGCCCACTGGCCCTGAACCGCCTCATCCTTCTGCACCATCGTGTTGTACCCACAAGACGACTGCGAGGCTAGAATTACAAACCCAATCAGGTAAAAAAATAGTTTTTTCATAAGTAGCTGTTATAATTTAGTTCTTCGCGTGTATGTACTACAGGGCGCGATATGACTACGAATTTATTAAATCATCGTTTAGATAAACGTAAAACATACTAAAAATTGTATATTTTGTTTTGCTACCTCCCTCCTGCTTCCTTTGTTCACTCGCCTCTAAGCTTCTTCAATTATTCTAATAAAAAGGTCCTTCCGGAGGTTATTTGCCTTCTATAAGCCTAAGGCTCATGGTGTTTCTGGCCGAAAGCAGAAAGGCGCCGGCTTAAAGAACAGCGGAGGAATTGCGGCAGCCGGAGAAAAAAACGTGAATTGCTAACATAAACTTTTCGCAAAATCTACTGCCACTGCCGACTTTTCAACGTAAGCATCCAACAACTGCCAAGTTTTCATCAGAAAAGGTGGATATGATGCAAAAATCACAGCAATAACCTGGATTAGCAGCTGTTGGTGTTATAGATTGCGTCTGGAATTTGATATATTGCCTCAAATTGCGATTTATGAAAGTAGTTATACCCGTAGCCGGAGTTGGTTCAAGGCTTCGTCCGCACACACATACACAGCCTAAATCGTTGGTGCCGGTGGCAGACAACACGATATTGGGGCATATTATTGAGCGGCTGCTGGAGGCTGGTATCCAAGACTTTGTCTTTATTATTGGGTACATGGGCGAAAAAATAGAAAACTATGTGCGCAACAAGTACCCCCAGCTTAAGAGCGAGTTTGTAGTGCAGGAGCCACGCGAAGGCCTTGGCCATGCCTTGTGGGTAGCCCGCGACACTTACCGCACCGAAAGCAGCATTTTGATTATGCTCGGCGATGCCATTGTTGATGTAGACTTTGAGGCAGTGATAAATGCGCCGCACTCGGTACTGGGTGTGAAGAAGGTGGCAAAGCCATCGCTTTTTGGCGTTACAGAAGTAGGCTCCGATGAGTTTATAACGAAGCTGGTCGAAAAGCCCATGATTCCGAAGTCGAACTTTGCGCTGGTGGGGCTTTATAAAATTATGCACCCAGAGAAGTTGGTCGAGTCGCTGGAGTACATCATGAAAGCCGATATTCGCACCCAAAACGAATACCACCTCACCGACGCGCTCATGCACATGATCCGGAACGGCGAGAAAATGACCACCTGGAGCGTAGACAACTGGTTCGACTGTGGCCGCAAAGAAACGCTGCTCGAAGCAAATGCCACGTTACTGAGCCGGCCTGAGTTCCGCAAAAGAGACTACAGCCAATTCCCTAACACTATTATTATTCCGCCGGTGAGCATCGGGGAAAACTGCCAGGTAGCCAATTCTATTATCGGGCCCTATGTGGCCATCGGCGATAACACCATTGTTACCTCCTCCATCCTGAGCAACTCCATTATCGGCTCCTTCAGCGAGTTACAATACGCCGTAATGCGCGATTCGATTATTGGCAGCGATGCCTCCTTTAAAGGCCTCAGCCACAGCCTTAACATAGGCGATAGCACCGAAATTAACTTTGGGCAGTAGCTAATTAATGTGTTAATGAGTTAGTGTGCTGATGTGCTAATTTATTAATTTTGAATGACTGAGAGAATGGATGAGGAGTTCTTTTTAACTCTAAGCTCATAACTCTTAACTTAGAAAGCCTAACATCTACTATCTATCGTGAAAAGACCATCCTTACTTTTGCTGGCCGGGAGCATCGCTGCTTTTTCGGCCTGCAAGCCATCCCAAACAGAAAGCACTGCCACTGGCATGAAAGAAGAAACCACTGCAACTATGGCCGCAGCACCAACTGCCGGCACTTTAAAATATCCCGAAACTAAAAAAGTAGACCACACCGACGATTACTTTGGTACTACCGTAGGCGACCCGTACCGCTGGCAGGAAACCCACGATGAGGAGCTGGACCAGTGGATTGCTGCTCAAAACAAGGTAACACAGGGTTACTTAGGCAGTATTCCGTTCCGCAACAAGATCAAAGACCGCCTCACCCAAATCTGGAACCACCCGAAATACGGTGCTCCTTTTAAAAAAGGCGGCAAATACTATTTCTATAAAAACGACGGACTGCAGAACCAGAGCGTGCTGTATGTGCAAAACACTCTGGAGAGTGAGCCAACCGTTTTCCTGGACCCAAACAAGTTCTCGACAGATGGCACGGTGGCGCTAACGGCACTGGCTTTCTCTAAAGATGCCAAGTATGTGGCCTATGGCACTGCCAGCGGAGGCTCCGACTGGAACACGTATTACGTTATGGAAGCTGCTACCGGCAAAAAACTCGACGATGAGGTGGAGTGGGTAAAGTTCTCCGGACCAAGCTGGTACAAAGACGGTTTCTTCTACAGCCGCTACGATGCCCCTAACGAAGGCAACAAACTGGCCAACAAAAACGAGTACCATAAAGTGTATTACCACAAAGTAGGTACCCCACAGAGCCAGGACAAGTTAGTGTATGAAGACAAGCAGCACGCACTCCGTAACTTTTATGGCGGCACCACCGAAGACGAACGTTTTTTGGTACTAAGTGCTTCGGAAGGAGCCAGCGGAGCCAATGCTCTTTACTACCGCGACCTCACCGATCCTAAATCCACCATCAAACCAATAATCGATAATTTTGAGTCGGAGTACGATGTTATAGATAACATTGGCGATAAGCTGCTGGTGCGCACCAACAAAAATGCCCCACGCTACCGCCTCGTGCTGCTCGACCCTAAAAAACCGCAGGAGTCTAACTGGAAAGTGCTGGTTCCCGAAACTGATAATGTGATGAATAGCGTATCGTTTGTAGGTGGCCGCCTGATTGCCTCTTATATGAAAGATGCCGCCAGCGAAGTTGTGGTATTCGATACAAATGGCAAACGCCTGAACAACGTGGAACTTCCGGCTATCGGCACGGTAGCAGGCTTTAATGGCGAGCGCAACGACAAAGAGGTATTCTTCACCTTCACTTCCTTTACCTACCCCACCACCATTTACCGCTACGACATTGCCAGCAACAAGGCGAGCCTGTTCCGTAAATCGGATGTAGACATTAATACCGACGGTTACGAAACCAAGCAGATATTCTACACCTCGAAAGACGGTACCAAAGTGCCCATGTTTATTGTGCATAAAAAAGGCCTGAAGCTGGATGGCAATAACCCGACTTACCTGTATGCCTATGGCGGCTTTAACATTTCGCTTACGCCGAGCTTCAGCATCTCGAACATGCTGTGGCTGGAGAACGGGGGCGTGTATGCACTGCCAAACTTGCGTGGTGGTGGCGAGTACGGTGAGGCCTGGCACAAAGCCGGCATGACTCCGAACAAACAAAACGTGTTCGACGATTTTATTGGTGCTGCCGAATACCTGATTAAAGAAGGCTACACCAGCAGCGAAAAACTAGCAGTGGCAGGTGGCTCTAACGGTGGTTTGCTGGTGGGTGCCTTTATGACACAGCGCCCCGAACTGGCCAAAGTAGCCTTGCCAGCTGTAGGTGTTATGGATATGCTACGTTTCCACAAGTTTACTATCGGGTGGGCCTGGGTACCGGAATACGGCTCATCAGACAATGAGGCGCAGTTTAAAAACCTGTTTACGTTCTCACCTCTCCACAACATTAAAGAAGGCGTAAAATACCCGGCTACGCTCGTTAAAACCGCCGACCACGACGACCGCGTAGTGCCAGCACACTCCTTTAAATTTATTTCGGAGCTTCAGGCCAAAGGTGCACCAGGTAACCCTTACTTAATTAGAGTAGATGTACGTGCTGGCCACGGAGCCGGTAAACCTACTGCTCTGGTTATACAAGAAGCTGCCGATACTTGGTCATTTGTATACCAGAACATGGGTGTAAATCCTTATCCAAACTAATAACTGTTATTGGATTTATTTTATCGAAAGCCGTGCTACCTTCAACAGGTGGCGCGGCTTTTTTACATCAATCAGGGTAGAAAAAACCGGATAGTGTTTTGCTCTGTGGCCGTAGAGGCTTTTACAATGTAGATACCACTGGAATAGGGCCATGCTATCTCTATAGGAGCAGCCACATGTGCATAGGAGCTTTTGAAAATTACCTTACCCTGCAAGTCGAGTACCAGGAGCTGCAGGTTCTTTAGCTCCTGGTCAGGCGTAAGAACTACCTTATTGGCAGCAGTAGCCGAAAGGCGCAAGAATGTGTTATCAGCAGGTGCAGGTACGTGCGTGGGAGTTGCCTTATTTAGGAATACATGCACCTGAGGTTCCTGCGCCTGCGACAGTACCAGATCCAGGTAACCATCCTGGTTTAGATCTGCTAACTGGTAAATAGCCAGCTGCTCAGTTGTTGCTACAAGCACTGGGTTGCTATAACTGCCATTGCCATTGTTCCGGACAACATACAGCTCATTTCCCCAGGCACCATCTGCAGAAGAAGCAAATAGTATATCGAGTTGGTTATCGTTGTCAAGGTCTGCAATGATTGGCTGCACCGGGTGCGGCACCTGGAGCGTTAGCGCAGGTTTTGCTGCAAAATGCCCATTGCCGTTGTTTAAGCGCACAGTTATGCTATCATGCTCAAAATGAGCTGTTACCAGATCAGGATACTTATCGTTGTTGTAATCCCAGAAACTGATTCCTCTTTCGAACATAACACTATACAATTCAACGGTGTGGTGGGTAAAGGAGCCGTCCGGCTGCTGCATAAACACCAGAAAGTAATTTGCTGAAACAGGTGCTGCTATATCTAACCTACCATCTTGGTTCAGGTCGAGCGACAACAGGTAACGAGCAGAAGCGGTGTTTGTTTCATAGCTTGTTTTCTGCTGCAGGCTTCTTTGTTGGTTACCATATAAAATGTGTAGCCTGTTTGGTTGCCCTGAGCCAGTGGTTATGTTGAGCAGGTCCTGCAGGCCATCGTTGTTAAGATCAGCAAAAGCAGCAACCTGACCGTGTACTGCAGTAGGGGCAAACAATCGGTTTTCGTAGCCTCCTTGCGGGTTGCCAAAGTAGAGGGCAACGCCATTGCCCCAGTAGGTAGAGCAGAGCACATCGGGGTAACCATCCCCATCAAAATCACCTACATCCTGTATTTTATCTCCTTCAAGCGAGTTAAATAGCTGTTCCTGCTCAAAAGCGCCCTGCCCTAGGTTCCTAAGCACACCGAAAATGCGTGACGAAACAGTATTAATATTGCCGTTCCCCACTATGTCCGGGCTGCCATCGTTGTCGACATCTTTTACTACCAGGTTTCGGAAAGGCTCTGAAACCTGGTAACTTTGCGCCGGACTGAAACCGATAATTTGGCAAATACCAATGCTAGTGGCAGCAGCCAGTGCAAAAACTGTGAGTGGAAAGGCTTTTTTCATAGGTGCAAGAGAAGCTGGTATTCTGAAGATGCCGGATTAACTGGAAGCGTTGCAATGGCGTACATTAAATTTCTATTCAGAAACCGGTGCATATGATGAAAAAAATAGGATGGCAAGGCGGCAGGAGCCAGTTTATAGTGCGCTCCAGCGAAATAGATGCTAGAGGGCTTGCTACGCTGCCTTCGCTGTTAACGTACATGCAGGAAGCTGCCTGGGATAATACCGCTACGCTAGGCATCTCTATATACGACCTGTTAGAAAAAGGGCTTACGTGGGTACTGCAACGCATGCGGGTAGAGATGTTTCGTTACCCCAAACACCGCGAAGAACTGACAGTAGAAACCTGGGCATCGGGCCAGGAAAAAGTGTTTCTGCACCGCGACTTTAGACTATACAGCCAGGAGCGGGAACTGCTGGGGCAGGCAACGAGTGTGTGGCTGGTAATGGACGTGGCGAAGCGGCAAATGGTAGCGGTACCCGACTTTATAACGGCAGTAGCTGTAGCTCCTGGCCGTGCCTCTTTGCCGTTTGCAAAAGGCAAACTTCCGGTGCTGGCAGAGGTGGCTTATGAGCAGCATACCACCGTGCGCTGGCACCACACCGACCTGAACCGGCACGTGAACAATACCTGGTATTTGCGATGGGCACTTGCCTCGCTCCCTGTGGAGCTGCTGGAGCAGGCATATTTACGTGAACTCGACATTATTTTCAGAGCTGAAAGTACGCTGAACGATACTGTTGTAGCCGCCGCATCGCCTGCCTTCGAATCTAATACTTATTTGCACAGGCTCTATAACCAGCTTACTGGCAAAGAACTGGTGCAGGCCAAAAGCAACTGGAAGTATGAGCCAACTAAATTAAATTGATTAGAATATGATGTCTGTAACAGTAAGAAAAGGAATTTTAGAAGATTTGCCACAGGCACACAGCCTGATTAAAGAACTTGCCTTATTTGAGCGCGCGCCACAGGAGGTAACCAATACCTTAGAAGACATGGAGCGTGACGGTTTTGGAGAAAATCATATCTTCAGCTTTTTTGTAGCAGAAAAAGGCGATCAGATTATTGGCATGGCCCTTTACTACATTGCCTACTCCACCTGGAAAGGCAAAACACTTTATCTTGAAGACTTGATCGTGACAGAAAAGGAACGGCGCAATGGTGTCGGGAAAAAGTTATTTGACGCAGTTGCTCAGGAAGCAAAGGACACTAACGCAAAACGCTTTGCCTGGCAGGTGCTGGAGTGGAACGAACCTGCCATTGCCTTCTACAAACAAATAGGAGCCACCCTGGATAGCGAGTGGATTAACTGCCGCATGACAGAAGAGCAGATTCAGCAGTATACAGCCTGAGCCTAGCCTCCTTGATGCCCAAAATACCTCCGGAAGGCTACTTTCATTAGAACAATTTGGTCCGTTGCCAGGAAACTAAACGGCTAAGTTGTTAAGTGGCAAATCTGACTATAAGCAGAAAAGACCAAGACCTGTCAGCCTGCGCAGCTCCTGTAAGTGTTGGGCGCAGCAACGTATTGTACCTTGTGCCTTGTATCTTCAAAAAGCCTCTGAGAGGCCGATTTCATTAGAATAATTGAAGTGGCACAAAAGCAGAGCCAGAAGCTATGTTAGCCTTTGCGCTCTACGTCAGTACCTATAACCTCCAATAGCGAGCGAAACGAAAGGGCTTTTTCGCCATAGCGGTTAGTATGTTTCTCTTGTAGCTCCGGCGCATGGTCGCGTTGGTATTCCTGCAGGTCGTCGAGGTTGCGGCAAAAGAACTGAACGGCATAGGTAACGCCACCATTCTCCACTTCGTTCAGCAACCTGCTAACCTGGTTACGCAGAAAATATCCTGTTGCCATCATTTCAGGAATGTGCACATTTATCATCCAGTCCAGCCATTCTTCGGCCACACTGTTTTCAACGTTAACGGTAATGTTGTATAAGATCATACACAAAGCTACGAAAATACTGGCTTGGAGGTGGCCCAAAGATCAAATTTCGGCGGCTTCAAGGTTAATCAGGCTAATGCGGCAGTAACTTCACCATAAACAAAAAACGCTCTTCCATTGCCCTATATAAAGCAGACAATGGAAGAGCGTTATAAAATGTATGCTTCTTTATTTAAGTATGGCAGCGGTGGTTATGT
Source organism: Pontibacter sp. 13R65 (assembly GCF_047525655.1). Lineage (NCBI taxonomy): Bacteria > Pseudomonadati > Bacteroidota > Cytophagia > Cytophagales > Hymenobacteraceae > Pontibacter > Pontibacter sp. 13R65. The sequence continues at coordinate 82,405 of NZ_JBLIQL010000021.1, read as the reverse complement.
TACTTTCTGTTACTACCACAGGGGCCCCACTTTCAGCCTCTACCTTTGTGTCGGCTGGTTTTAAGCAAACAGAGCAATAAACCAGCAGGAGCATAAAAAGTGCTGCAATTATAGATAGGTCTGATTTGTTAGATGTGGTGTTCATGGCCGTAGGGTTAAGAGTTACAAATTAGTTAGTTGGCTGCATGTATTTATTGTCTGAGTGGATGAAGAAAAACATCTTGTTCTTTTTAAATTAACTAACATTAGTTATTAAAATGGAAATCGAATACATCCCGCATGAAATAAATCTATATGCTGTAAGTTATTTATTTTTCCTGAATTAGCAAGTATATCTAATGACCAGCAACATATTTTTTTCTTAAAAACTATTTTTAAAGTGCTGATACAAAGTTTAAACCGCTGTTGTGCGCCAAAACCAGATATTACCTTTTTATTTGAACGCAAGCGGATTAAATAAAGTTCTAACAGTTGTTAGTAAAACTGTTGACCAGACAACATTTTTTTTCGGCACAAGCTGATGCACCTTATCTGCCTCCGTTTATTTAAATTATTTTTGAGCGCAGAGAATGAAAATGTTTTGACTACAAGCATATATGATACAGGAATTGGGTAAGAAGCTGCAGCTAAAGCAGGCGCAACAGGTAGTGGTACCACAGGCTCCTGCTGCTTTTACAGATGCACTCTCAGCAGAAGGGTTTACGGTGGCTACTACCTTTGAAGCATTACAGGAAAAAGCTGCTGCTGTGCAGTTGTTTGTGGAGGAGAAGGCAGCGTTAGAAAAATTAGTGCCAGAGGCAGTCGCCGCGCTTCAGCCGGAAGGCATACTTTGGATCGCCTATCCTAAAAAAACATCGGGCATAAAAACTGATTTGACACGTGACGAGGGCTGGCGTATCTTATCGGATTTTGGGTACGAGGCTGTCAGGCAGATTTCAATAGATAATACGTGGTCGTCAGTGCGTTTTAGGCATCAATCCGAAAGGAAAGTGCCATCTAAGTTTGGGGCCACATACGAAGGCATAGATAGGCAAGCCCGGACTGTTACGCCCCCGGCAGACTTACGCGAAGCGCTGGAGGAGCAAAATCTCCTGAGCATTTTCGATAAACTAGCGTTCACGCATAAAAAAGAGATGGTGGTATCGTTGCTGGAGGTAAAGCGGCCCGAAACACGAAAAAGTAGGGTACAGAAGGCACTGGAACTGGTTCGAAAGCTTGCTGCAAAAAGCTAGATAGCTTTGCGGCTACCACTGCTTGTTTACCAGGCTTCTAATCCTGAATAAAAACCGGGAAAGTAATATCGATGTCTGTTTCGCCGGTATCTATGTTGCTGCTGCCGCTTTTAAGACCTGGTTGGTGCTTTAGCACAACGCGCAAGGTGCCGGTGCTTGGAGAGGTGGTAGCGGCTGTAGTCTCCAGGCCAATAGCACGATTGTTTCTGTCTAAATCTGTCTTTTGTATGCTCAGGCTGGCACCGTCTACAATATAAAAGACATCATGGTTATACCCTTCTGCTCTAATTTCTGCTGTTAAGTCTATAGGGGCGTTTGGGTTGCTTTCGTTTAATATGGTGAGGGTGCCGCGGTAGGTGGTATTTGCTTTCAGAACCAGGTTCTCAACCAAGGGCCCCTGTCCATCAGGGCCGTCTAGATCTTTCCAGGTGGCAGCTGCGTTTTGCCCTTTTCCTTCCGGCACAAGCTGTATTCTTACGGTTGTAATAACTTCTTTTTCATCTTCTGGCTCCGGTTCCGGCCCTGAGTTTTTGCAGGAAGAAAACAGGCACATACTACTTAGCAGCAGCATAAGAAAACGGTTCAGGAAGAAAGCTTGTTTCATGGTGATCAGGTTATACCTTATAAGTAACGGAGCATTTACTAAGATAGTACAGTTATTGTAGAGCAATTTAGTAAATAAGTGCAAAATTTTAGCATTTTTGCAAAAAAGAGGCAGCTTCTTAGGCTGCCTCTTTTAGTTAGATTGTAGTAAGGTAGTTTAATTATTGTACTGTTAAAGGAAATTCTATATCCACATCTGTTTCACCAATATTCATTTTTGCATTATCGTCGTTGCTCGTGATTTTGAGACCTGGCTGGTGCTTGAGCACTACGCGGAATACGCCTGTGCCTGCAGCATTGGTGGTAACAGTTGTCTCTAAACCTATAGGACGGTTATTTTCATCTACATCCGTTTTGGTAACAGTTACCAGGCCTTCTGGTGTTACTCTGTAGAATAGCTCGTGGCTATCGCCTTCTTCTCTTATTTCTTTGGTAAGGTCATGGGCGTGGCTATGGTCTCCGTGTTCTTCCTCACTTTCGAAAGAGATGGAGCCAGTATAAGTTGTATTGGCACTAAGAACTAAATCATCAATGGTAGCAGTGGCACCAACACCAACTAGGTTTTCCCAGGAGGCTGTTACAGTAGGCTTGTTGGTATCGGTCGGTACAAGTCGCAGCGTAACATTCGTGATAAGCTCATGCTCGTGATCTGGCTCCGGCTCTTCGTCGTCTTTACAAGCAGTTGTAAAAAGTAAGCTGCCAAGTAGCAAGAAAGCGAGGTATGGTCTAAATAAGTTTTTCATGATAGTAATTTCTGTTTAGTGTTAAGTTTTTGTTTTAAACAATTGTGCTGCACGTGCAACGGTTACAGTAAAATTTTAACCCGAAACAACAGCATGCGGCCCATTTCATCGGAAAAGTACCGGAGGCGGTTCTGGTAATCACGATAGCTGGTGTTGAGGAGGTTGTTGCCCACCACCCCCAGTTCTAGTTGCTGTCGACCTATCCTGAGAGCAGTGCCAACCTCTGCATGAAGCAGAAAATAGGCATCTGGGGCAGGCAACACAGGGTCCGACTGCTCATCTGAGCGGCTTTGCCTGGCAACATACAAGCCTCCTAGCGCCAGGTAAGTATCTGAGAGTTTAGAGGCGCTCCTGTCTTCGAAGCTGTAGCGCAGCGTGTTGTCTGTTCTGTTAGGAGTTATAAAGGGAAGGTAATTCCCAGTTTCTCTGTTCTTGGCATATACCAGCGATGTTTTATTGTTTAAAGTGAGCCTGTTGGTAACAGCATAGTCTGCAGTTAAGTCAGCTCCCCAGAAGTGTGCATCAGCTTGCTGGTAATTTGCCTTCAGAAAAGCTCCTTGTACGCCTAGAGCATATTCTGGAGCAATTTGGAGGTAAATGTAATTGTTTATGGTGTTAGAGTAGAGACTAAGTTCCCCGTTTAGCCGGAGGTTAGAATGGTAGGTAAAAGTAGCCATCGTGTTCAGTGCTGTCTCAGAAATCATGTTAGGGTCACCTTCCTCGTAGGTGGCGGCGCTGTTATGAAGCCCTCGGGCAAACAGCTCGTAAGCATGCGGTGCCCGCGAAGCATATCCTACCTGCCCACTTAAAGTAACGTGGTACCCCAGCTCATAAAGTGCTCCTAAGCTTCCTGATAAATTATGGAAGGTGTAGGACGGTTTTAAAAGCTCGCGGTTCGTGTCCCAGCGCTGAATATCGAGTGTTTTGTTATCGTAGCGTACCCCTGCCTCTAATTGCCAGTTGCCTTTTTGCCACTTCTCCAACATAAAGGCCCCCACTGTTAGTCCTTTGAAGAACGGCAGCAAAGCCCTGGTATTCGGAGCGTATGTGTTGTTCTGCCATATAGTGGTGGCTCCTATGCTTCCGGACAAATTGTGAATAGGCTTGTGCTCCCAAACCAGCTCCGTCGTGTGCGTCTGCAGGTCGAGGTCCAGTTGAGGCCTATCGCCGGTATTGCGGTGTCTATCGTACTCCTGGCGCCTGTTGTTCTGCAAGCCATAGGTAAACTGCAGCTCACCTATTTCACCTGTTTTGTAATAGCCTCTGGCTTTGAGGAGATGATGTGTCGCATCCTGGTAAGGACGTGCAATGGTATAGGTAAAACTACCTGTCTCCTCCGGCTGCTCGCGTCCTATGGCATTAGCCAAATCTGTCAGGTTGCCAATATGCGCCGACGACAGAAAGCCCAATTTGGTGTGGAAGTAACTGTAGTAAAGCTCTGCCCCAAAACGCTCTTGCGTGTAGCCAAGCGTAGCGGCCAGGTTCTGCTCCTCAAAACCAGTATTGTTCAGGTTGTAAGAAGGTGCCTGGGCACTACCGGCCTTTTTGAGCGAAGTATGCAGGCGCCAGCTCAGCGGTAATTGCTTTAGCCGCCCTTGCACCATGCCTCCCACAGCACCCATGCGGTTATTGGTGCTGCCAATCAGGTTAAGCTCTCCGGCTACACCTGCTGTATCGGGCATTGGCCTGGGGTTAACCATTACAATGCCCCCAATAGCATCAGAACCATAGCGCACGCCGGCGGCTCCTTTCACAACTTTCAGCTCCTGTGCGTTTAGCGGATCTATTTCAGGTGCGTGTTCATTACCCCACTGCTGCGACTCGTGCCGCACTCCATTGTTCAGGATAAGTACGCGGTTACCAAACAAGCCATGTATAACAGGTTTAGAAACAGTTGGCCCGGTTTGTACAGAGCTTACACCAGTAAGCTTTTTCAGCGACTCCCCTAAGGAGAGACCACGGGTTTCTTCCAGCTCTCTTCCGGCCAGTGTTTCGGTTGCCTGGGCCTGCCTCTCTATTCTTCCGCCCACCACCTCAATGGCGCCAAAGGTTTTAGCATCTGTGTGGAGCGCCATGTTCCGGACTACAGAAGAACTGAGCCTGAACGAAGCACTTATTTCCTCATACCCGATGTAAGTGGTTCTAACGGTATAGGACCCACGGCAGAGGTGGTGGAAATGGTAATTGCCATACTCATCTGTAATGGCGGCCTGGCTGAGCTCTTCTATGATTACAGTAGCTCCGATCAGAGGCTCGCGCGAATCGTGGTCTATTACCTTGCCCGATAGGGTGAGGCCGCAATCTTGCTCTATGTCCAGTTCAGGCGCCATGTACATGTCCTGCGCCCCCACAGGCAGCACCAGGTACAAAAGCACAAACAGGAACAGCAGGCTCTTTGCAACAATAGGATTATTAAACACTTAATTTTATTATATAAAAATGAAATAGAGCGCAGTAGCCTGCATCTCAGCCGAGGGAGGTCATAAAACCAACTTTGGAGGAGCGGCATGCGCAAAAGGAACTGAAAATAAGTAGCTAAAGGCAGGTAAAGCCAAAGACTATTTATTCAGTGAAATAGAATAAGGAAAGGATATGCTTAGTTAAGCGGAGGGCCACGCAGGTAAGCGTGAAAAACAGGAATACCTAGCCAGCTTACTGGCTGTGCCACAGCAACCACTGTGGCATAGGTAACAGGTAAGAAGTAGATGGCAGCAACACCCGGCTGAAAAGGTGCTCCAAATAGGTCTTCTACATCGCAGTGTATATGCTTTTTGCCAACCTGTGCCTGATGATGGTCGCATGGCACCTCATGAGTGGTATGCTCATGGCTGTGCAGGCTCAGCAGCAGTCCGTCGGGCACCAAGGGCCGAACGAAGAGCAGCAGTAAAAACAGGGCGATATAGGATTTGAGCTGTTGCACTAGTTTCTTAAACCATACAAAGATACAATAAATTCACCATTGTTGCATTTACGAACAAGTGTTATGCTGCAGAATGGCTTCAGAAAGTAAGTGCTTATACTATAAATGTGCCATAATGGATAAATTTAAAGAAGTGTAATGGAGAAAATAATTTTAGCAGGGTTAAAATTCTGACAAGCTGTCACAAAGCAGCAGCAAATACAGCTCTGGAACAGGATTTGAAAAGCCATAGCTGAAAGCAAGTTTAAGCAACAGCATTTATTTTATATACTAAAAGTAAAAACATGGAAGAAAGAGGTAATATTTCGATTCACACCGAAAACATTTTTCCGATCATTAAGAAGTTTCTGTATTCAGATCATGAGATCTTTTTACGTGAGCTGGTGAGTAACGCCGTAGATGCTACCCAGAAGTTAAAGCGCCTGGGTGGCATTGGTGAGTTTACAGGAGAGCAGGGCGACCTGAAAGTGGTGGTAAGTGTGGATAAAGAAGCCAAAACCATTACTATTACTGACCGTGGTATCGGCATGACTGCCGAGGAAATAAAGAAATATATAAACCAGATCGCTTTCTCGGGTGCCACTGAGTTTGTGGAGCGCTACAAAGACGCTGCCGGTGAGAAAAACCAGATTATAGGTCAGTTTGGTTTAGGCTTTTACTCTGCCTTTATGGTAGCAAATGAGGTAGAAATTATTTCTAAGTCATTTAAAGAAAACACTGAGCCTGCGCGTTGGGTTTGCGATGGCAGCACCGAATTTGCCATTACAGAAGCTACTAAAGAAGACCGTGGCACCACCGTAATACTGCATGTGGCAGAAGACTCAGAGGAGTTCCTGGAAACTGAGCGAATCCGGACTGTGCTGAACAAATACTGCAAGTTCCTACCGGTAGAGGTGGAGTTCGACGGGCAGGTGATCAACAACCCCAACCCGATCTGGACCAAGCAACCATCTGAGCTAACCGACGAAGACTACAAAAACTTTTACAAAGAACTGTACCCTTTCTCAGAAGCGCCGCTCTTCTGGATTCACCTGAACGTAGATTATCCGTTCAACCTGACAGGTATTTTATACTTCCCTAAAATTAAGAACGAGTTTGAACTGCAGCGCAATAAAATTCAGCTCTACTCACGCCAGGTATTTATTACCGATGAGGTAAAAGACGTGGTGCCAGAGTTCCTGATGCTGCTGCACGGTGTAATCGACTCGCCGGATATTCCGCTTAACGTAAGCCGTAGCTTTCTTCAGGCCGACTCAAACGTGAAAAAGATTAACACCTACATCACGAAGAAAGTAGCCGACAAGTTAAACGACATCTTTAAGAAAGACCGCGAAACGTTTGAGAAAAACTGGTCCGACATTAATGTATTTATCAAGTACGGCATGCTCTCCGACGACAAGTTCTATGAAAAAGCCAAAGACTTTGTGCTGCTGCAGAATACAGAGGGCAAAAACCACACATTTGAAGAGTATAAAGCGCTGACTCAGGCCAACCAGACCGACAAGACAGAGCAGTTGGTGTTGCTTTATACGACCGATCCGGAAAAGCAGCACGCATACGTGGAGGCCGCCCTGAACCGTGGCTACGATGTGCTGAAGCTGGATACAGTCATCGACAGCCACTTTATAGGCCTGCTGGAGCAGAAGCTGGAGAAAACCACACTCAAGCGCGTAGACTCTGAAACCATAGACAAGCTGATTCAGAAAGACGACGCTAAGGAGAGTGTGCTTAGCGATACGGAGAAAGAGGAAATTAAGAAAGTATATGAGCAGGCTATCAACAACCAGCACATGCAGGTAGAAGTAGCTGCCATGTCGCCAGACGATGCGCCTGTGGTTATTACCATGCCTGAGTTTATGCGCCGTATGAAAGACATGAGCCGGGCAGGTGGTGGCGGTATGATGTTTATGGGCGATATGCCGGACACTTACAACGTTACTATCAACGCCAACCATAGCCTGCACCAGCGCATTCTTAAAGCCAGGGAAGAAAACAAAGAGCGTATTGCACGTCAGGCGTTCGATCTGGCGCTGCTGTCGCAGAACATGCTCTCTGGTTCAGCTCTTACCGCATTTGTGAAGCGTAGTGTTGAGTTAATAGATAAGGAATAGTTTTAAGCTGCCATGCATTGCAGGCTGAGTGAAAGCCCGGCTTTATATTTTATAATGGCAATTAGCGTTTACAAAAAGAAGGCAGCACTGCAAGGTGCTGCCTTCTTTATTTTAGACAAGCCGCATGAAACTATGTTTCAGGCAGTATAGTTATAGAGAGCAACTGCAGAAGCACCATTGGTGTGTATAAGAATTATGCGCATCTTTACGTTAATTATTATATTATTAGCGTGTTTGGCGAAGAGGCCACTCCTTCATCAAAATCATATTCCCAAAACTTCAAAAATGAGGTATTCTTTTCTCTTGCAATTAGTTGGTATTGTGCTCTTGCTGGCAACAGGTTTGAGTAGCTGTGGACCTGCCAAGTACAACAGCGACTACAACCTTGCGAAGGCACTTCAGAAAGAAGGTGCGAAGAACAAAACAGTAGCCCTGGCCGATACAGCCAAGCCATCGTTGGAGAACAAACTGCCCGATGAAGAAGAGGATGTAGTAGAGAAGAAGAAGAAAAAGAAGAAGCAGAGCAAGCGCTTCTTTATGGGCTATAAAGTAAACCGAGGCTTTATCAAATCAGGTGGCAGCGGTAACAGGCAGGTACTTGAAACATTCAGTTTTTTGCCTGTATATGAGGAGCCTAACCCATACGCCCCCGAAAAATACTTCTACGATACCAAAAAGCGTAAAATATACCGCACCAGCGGCCAGGTAAACCCCGAAAAGTTTAAGATCCTGCACGGGCCTTACAAAAAGAAAATAGGCGACCAGGTGGTGGAAGAAGGTTACTTTTATGTGGGCACCAAACACCTGCGCTGGGAACGCTACCGTAACAACGAGGATAATGTGCTCCTGGACAAAAGGCATTATGAGAAAGGGTTCCTGCGCGATGCCGTTGTAACCTACTATGGCGATACCAAAAAAATTAAAGAAGTGGTGCCGTATGCCTACGGTGAGGTGCAGGGCATGTACTACCGTTTCTATGAAAACGGGCAGGTAGAATGGTCGGGCATGTACGAGAAAGGCCGCAAAGTAGGCGTCTGGATAAAACATTACGACTTCCGGAATCGCCGCCACTACGAGTACCAGTACCCTAAAACCTGCTACGATGCCCCCGCCGATCCTGTGCTCATAAAAGAATACGACCGGCATGGAACCATGGTATACGAGAAGGGTAAGCTTGACAAGCGCTCTTCTGCTCAACGGTAAAGTAAACTGTGTCGGTAAAGGTTCTCCTGTTCAGCCTAAGTTCAAATTCTTCTAATGAAATAGGCCTTCCGGAGGCTATCGGAGCGGAAAACTACCAAGGTTTAAAAGAGGTTTAGTGGAAGGCATCTTCTATATGATAGATAACTGGTGGCGTGCTAAGTGTGATAGAGATAATATCGAAACGGATATCGTGATGCCAGTCTGTTTGGTGAATATATTCTTCTGCAGCTGCAAGGAGCATGGCCTCTTTTTTAGCGCTTACAGCCTCTTCCGGAAAGCCAAACTTGTCGGAGCCGCGGGTTTTAACTTCAACAAAAACAAGTACTTTGTCTTTTTGAGCGATAATATCTACCTCAGCCCGTTTGTACCTGAAGTTTCGACAACAAAGCTGATATCCTTTTTCGATTAGATAGCTGGCAGCAGTAGCTTCACCCTTGTTACCAGTTATGATGTGTTTTGTTTGAGATGCCATTAAATTATTTTAAATTGCCCATGCTAAGTTAGCAATAGAAGGCGCGCTTAAATTAAAAAATTTGAATATTTCTTCTTTAGGTTGTTATTAAATTTCTAAAAAATAAATAAAAGGCCGTTTTCTACTGGTATAGCCATAGAGAATGATTGAAACATAAAACAGCGTGTTACAAAATAAAGAAATAAGCTTTGAGCAGCTAGGCCTTATTGATTACAAAGAGGCGTGGGAGTATCAGGAGAAGCTGTTTAATAGTGTGCTTAGCATTAAATCGCAGAACAGAGCAGCGGCTCCTGAGGAGCAAGTGCAAACGCCTAATTATTTGTTGTTTTGCTCTCACCCGCATGTGTACACCTTGGGCAAAAGCGGTCACGAGTCGCACCTCCTGATCGGGGAAGAAGGCCTTAAGGCGAAAGAAGCCACCTATTACAAAATTAACCGTGGAGGCGATATTACCTATCATGGACCGGGGCAGCTGGTGGGTTACCCCATCCTGGACCTCGATAACTTCTTTACCGACATTCATAAGTACCTCCGTTTTTTAGAGGAGGCTATTATTCTTACTTTGCAGGATTACCAGATTAAGGCAGGCCGAATAGCGGGCCTTACCGGCGTGTGGCTCGATCATGAAGCGCAGCTCAACCCTCGGAAGATCTGTGCTATGGGAGTAAAATGTAGCCGTTGGGTAACCATGCACGGTTTTGCCTTCAACATTAACACAGATTTAACTTATTTTAACAATATTGTGCCTTGTGGCATTTCAGACAAACAGGTAACTTCCCTGGCAAAGGAACTTGGGCGGGAGGTAGACATGGGAGAAGTAGAAAAAAAGCTGCTTCACCACCTTGCTAGTTTGTTTGAAGCCCACATTACTGTAGCAGCAAATGAAAAAAGATATTGATTTCGGACTGGTAGAAGGGATTTCTGTTGCGGTAGCTTCTTCTCCTGATGAGCTGGGAGCTCCAACATGGAACGTGTATCTGATAAATAACAACCCTCATCCTCTCACTAATGTACTGATCGCTTCCACCGGATATGGTACAATGGATGATGGAACAGAAGTAAAGACATCTACCCTGCGGCATATGTTTGAGCAGGTAGAAGCAAAGAGCTTTGTACAGATAGAGCCCATAGATCCAGGCATTTTTCATCTGAACAACGAGTATTGGGTAAGCTATTATGTAGATAACAATATATATGATAAGAAGTTTATCTTTGTGCCTGATTCTATTACAGAAGATAACCTGATAGAAATAAGTATGTTGCAGATGCAGGGCATACTTCATTCTTAAGCTTGTAAACTATATTTGTTTATCTGCTGTTATCAGCTACATCAGAAATCTATAATTTCTTTGATGAGGGCAACAGCCGGTCTTTGCTCTAAAATTTGCTCTAAATTACTTTAAAAGTCGAGGCTTGATCCTCAACTTTGCATCACAAGCTTATGGAACAGAAACTACTGCCCTTATTTCTTACTTCTAGCTGGGCTTTTCTTATAGCCATTTTTGCTGTTCCCTCTATCATAAGAGTGGCACACCTGAAGAATATTCTGGATCAGCCTAACCTCCGTACCGTACACGAGACTCTTACACCCCGCCTTGGCGGAGTGGCTGTTTTTGCTGGATTTATGTCGGCGCTCACTATCTTCACAGAACTTAACAATGGGGTACAACAACTACTGGCAAGCTGCATTATTTTGTTCTTTATTGGCCTTCAGGATGACCTCATCACGCTCTCTGCTCTAAAGAAGTTTGCGGTACAACTGCTGGCAACTGGTATAGTTATGTTTATGGCCGATATCCGGATTACCAGTTTTCAAGGCATTTTTGGCATTGGGGAGCTTCAGATTGGTATGAGTTACGGCTTTACTTTTCTGGTAATTGTAGGTGTTACCAATGCTATAAACCTGATAGATGGGCTTGATGGGTTAGCTGGAACCATGGTTTTGATCATCAGCATGACGTTTGGGGTATACTTCTTTTTGTATGGTGGGGCGGCTTATGGTAATTATGCAACAGTAGCTTTTTGCCTTATAGGCGGTATTTTAGGTTTTTTACGCTATAATTTTCATAAGGCTACTATTTTTATGGGCGATACCGGCTCGTTGCTCTGTGGTTTTATTGTATCCATACTAGCTATTCAGTTTATAGAGATGCGAGCTGTGCCAGCCTCTCCTTCTGTAGCACTTGGAGTACTGTTTGTGCCGCTTTTCGATACGCTACGGGTTTCTACAATCCGAATCCTCAAAGGGAAATCGCCTTTTGCCCCCGATAAAAACCATATTCATCACCGGTTGCTCGCCATGGGCTTCAACCAGATCAGTACTGTACTTATTCTGGCACTGATAAACGTGCTGGTAATTTTGTTTGCTTTTAATTTTTCTAGCTGGGGCAATGTTGGAGTGCTGCTGATGCTTCTGTCTTTTTCAGTTGTTCTGAGTGTTATTTTGGGTGTTTATAAGTCGCGGAGTCCACAGAGTGTTGCTAAAGCAAAAGTTTAATATTTGCTGGCATTATTGTTTTGTTTGGCTGGCTATACTAGTTAGCGCCGTAGCTCCTCTGCAGGCGCAGGTACTGCCTCTTGACCAAAAAAATACTATAAATGCTAACTGGCTAATTTACGAACCAGGTTCCACGCAGCTTTCTCCTTATATAGCCGATCTGCATACTGGCTATAACGCTGTGCACCAATGGGTGTCCATAGCCCCTGCTCAGCCCTTTACCATAAGCTTTACAGCTAAAAAGGAACAATGCATTTATCTCAACAACCAGCTTATTTTTGTTGCTGACTCAGCTCTCAACTATACCCTGGATCTTACTACCTACCTAAGCAGAGTTAAGCCCATAGAAGGGAAATACTTGCTAACAGTATGGCACCCGTACCAGCACCCCAATGTGAGTACCTTCAGGAACAAAGTAAAAGAGCAGGAAAGCAGGAAAGAATCCGCGCAGAGACCCTTTTCGGTGGTGGTGCGGGAATATGTAAATCAGAACGTCTTTATTCTTTTTCTGCTACTCATAGCCCTATTGTATGGTGGTCTTAAGGCTACTTTCCCTTCTGACTTTAATGATATTTTTAGCTTAGGCAGTTTTAGTCGCTCCAGCATAGAAAAAGGTTTTTTATCTAAACCAATAACTTGGTCAGTCATCCTGTTTATCCTTACTTTTTCTTTATCGCTGGCCCTGCTCATTGCAGCCATTCACACCAATGTGCAACACTTTGTGCTTTTTAACAGGTTGTTCCCAGTCTCGGAAGCTGACATAACTACCAAGATACTTTTTTACTCTGTATTCATCTTCTTGTTTGTACTGATAAAGTACTTATTTCTGAGAATTATGGGCTTTATATTTGGGTTAGAGCAACTGGTGCTGCTGCAGTACCGGGAGTTCCTGCGCACGAGCCTGTTCTGGGGTATGTTTCTGCCAATTATCATGCTGCTTTACCTGAGCTTTAATATAACCCAGCCACAAACAGTGCTATTTGTATCGAACCTTGTTGTTTCTTTATTACTGATTTTTACAATAATAAGGATATTTACTACTGTAAATAAGAAAGCCTCGGTACTTAATTTGCATTTATTTTCATACCTTTGCGCCACAGAAGTGATTCCGCTGGCAATTATGCTAAAACTTATTGTTTTTAATTACTAAAGTATAATTTAAGGAAGCCGGCGGAGAGCGGGTCAACATTTAAATAACCTCATTATATGGCTGACAGCAATGAAAAGGCGGGTATAAACCCAGAAAGGCATAGCATTCCAATTAAAAGTATTCTTGTTACACAACCACAGCCCACAACTGACAATTCTCCATACTTGTCTATTGCGGAAAAATATGGTATAAAGGTAGATTTCAGAGCTTTTATAGAAGTGGAGCCCGTGCCTTATAAAGACTTCCGCAAAGATAAGGTCGATATTCTCGCGCATACAGCCATAATTTTTACTAGTCGCAACGCAGTAGATCATTTCTTTAGAATTTGCCAGGAAAGTAAAATTGAGATGCCTGCCGATATGAAATACTTTTGCATATCGGACCAGACAGCTTATTACCTGCAGAAGTACATTGTATTGCGCAAGCGTAAATTATTTGTAGGCGAAAAAACAGCCAAAGACCTTTTTGAAGTTATTAAAAAGCACAAGAACGAGAAGTTCCTGTTTCCTTGTTCTAACATCCGGAAAGAAGACATCCCAGAGTTCTTAGAGGCAAATAAAATAAAGCACACAGAGGCTGTTATCTATAAAACAGTGGCGGCAGATCTTTCTGACCTTGATGATGTAACGTATGATTGCATCGCCTTTTTCAGTCCATCTGGCATAACCTCGCTTTTTGCTAATTTCCCTAATTTTAAGCAAAATAATACACGCATTGCAGCGTTTGGACCTACAACAGCCAAGGCTGTCCGCGATGCGAATTTAGAGTTGGATATTGAAGCGCCTATGCCAAATGCCCCTTCTATGACCGGAGCCATAGAGGTTTATATTCAAAACCAGAAGCAAGGCACAAAAAATGCGTAGACAATTGTAACTTTTAGTTTATTTCTCCATACTACTAAAACGCAAATGCGTGTGGCAACTCAGCTGCTGCACGCTTTTGCGTTTTCACATTAATGGTTATATTTGAACAACAGCTTGCGGTTATGTCTCAAACTTTCTACGCATCTTAAAATAAACTATGAGAAAGCTTCTACCCTTTATTCTGTTGATGCTCTTCTGTCAGACATACGCCTGGGCCCAGCAACAACCACAATTTGGTCATTATGGTTTTAATGGCATGTTTATTAGTCCTGCATATGCAGGAATTACCAACAGGCCAGAGGTTATGTCGCTTTACAGATATCAATGGCTAGGGTACGATGCAAGTTTTGATGATGGAGGCTCGCCACAAACACTTTTACTTACAGCCCATACTCCAGTGGCTTTGCTCAAAGGCGGAATAGGACTGCAGCTTGTGCGCGACCGGGTAGCCAACACAAGCGTAACCAATGCAGCGTTATCTTATTCTTACCATATTAACCTTGGCGAAGGAAAGCTTGGAATTGGAGTACAGGGAAATATAAACAACGTTAAAAAAGGCAACTACAGAGCCATTGATCCAGGCGATCCCAATATTCCATACAACAGCTCCGATACCAAGTATGATATAGGTGCAGGCCTATGGTACGAATCTGAAACTTTTTATGCGGGTGGTGGTGTTACGAACCTGCTGCGGGCACAATATGAGTTTGCGGACTCCACAAATACGAGTACAGGTAAAGTGCTTGGAGAAAACCATATTTATTTGACCGCAGGCTTTCATATGCCGCTTACCAACATGCTTACCTTAACGCCTACTGCTTTGCTAAAGCACGATACAGAGACCTTTTCATATGATGTAGGTGCCCGGTTAACATTTGATGATAAGTACTGGGGTGGCCTTAACTTCAGGCATCAAGAAGCACTGGGAGCTTTGGTAGGAATTTCTATGCTACAGAATAACTCTTTGAGAATTGGGTATGCTTTTGATTTTATAACTATAAACCGAACAGCCAAAGCACCTACCTCGCATGAAATAATGCTTTCTTATCGCTTGCCAGAACCAGCTCCTCGAGTTAAACCCCCTATCCGTACGCCTCGATATAATTTTACCAGATAACTTCCTTATATTCAGTGTGTTTTTTATAAAAGACGAAGAATTAAAGATAAGTTAAGCCGAACTTCCGTATGAGGTACTAAAAAATACCTAGAAACAGGTATTTAATAACTTAACCAATTAAAAGAAATTTGTAAACTGAGTAAAATTTTAAACCTGCTAGATTTTAAGATATTTCATAACATGGGCTGTTTGTGGAATTATTTTTGTTATAAGTTTGGCAGGTAAATAGCTGGAGTTTTTAGACTTTATATAGTATTGATTTGGACTTTGTGGTTGTTGCTCCCTCTTGAAAAAATGCAGGAAAAAATTACTTGTAATTAATACTAATTTTTTTTAACTGTCGTTGAAAAATAATACTTTCAGTAAAGTCTGTAATTGTTTTTTATTATTTTCAAATAATATATATTTGCTACATCAGAAAAAGTGTGCAGGAACTAATACTCAAAAATTTACCTTTTTAAAATTATCATGAACAAACTAATGAAGCTGTCTTCCTTTGCTTTGGCGGTGATATTGCTGGCGAGCTGCGGAATGAGAAGAGGACCCCAAGGTGACCTTGTCGGAGCAGAGGACCGCCCGGAGTATAACCCACAGGAGGTGCCTTATGGTATGGTGCCTTGCCCTGGAGGTACATTCCACATGGGTCAGGCAGATCAGGATATTGCAGCCTCTATGGCTAACCTGAACAAGCAAGTAACAATTGGCGGTTTTTATATGGATGAGACTGAAATCACCAATAATGAATACCGTCAGTTTATGAATGTAATGATGGAGGATTCACTTGATGTATTAGGCGAGGAGTTCGTGATGACACAGCTCTACCCAGATACAACTGTATGGGTGCGTGATTTTACGTATCACATGGGTGACCCCCTGATGGAGTATTATTTCTCACACCCTGCCTTTGATGATTACCCGGTAGTTGGTGTTGATTGGTTTGCTGCCAAATATTTCAGCGAATGGCGCACCAAGCATAAAAACCAGGCAAACACAGAACAAGGTCTTGCTCCCGTACCTGCTTTCCGTTTACCATCAGAGGCTGAGTGGGAGTATGCAGCCCGAGGTGGCCGCGACATGGCAGTTTACCCATGGGGTGGGCCTTACCTGCGCAATGCAAAAGGCTGTTTACTTGCAAACTTCAAACCTGGCCGTGGCGATTACTACAGCGATGGCTTTACCTACACTGCACCAGTTGCCCAGTTCTTCCCGAATGACTTTGGCCTTTATGATATGGCTGGCAACGTTTCTGAATGGTGTGAAGATGCTTACTATGACGCTACTGTTCCTGTAGTATGGGACTTGAACCCCGTGTATAGAGACGACAACGAGCCCCGCAAAGTAGTGAGAGGCGGTTCTTGGAAAGATATTGCTTATTTCTTGGAGACTGGTACCCGCAACTTTGAGTTCCAGGATTCTTCCAGATCATATATTGGTTTCAGAAATACTATGATCTATATCGGAAGATCATCCGGACGTGAATTACGATAAAATTGAACTAAATTAAAGGCTAAACAATTAACCTATAGCTTACTAAGAGCTATTTTAAACAAACAATAACCCTAATCATTCACAAAAAATTATCTATTAACATGAGTAAAGCTAAAGGTCGCAGTTTTTTATACGACGTATTGATGCCCAAAATATATGGTCTTGGTGCGGCTGTCGTTATCGTTGGTGCTTTGTTTAAGATCCAGCACTGGGCAGGAGCGGATTTGATGCTGATTGTGGGTTTGAGCACAGAAGCAGTAATTTTCGCATTGAGTGCATTCCAACCACAAGGTCATGAGCCAGATTGGGCAAGAGTATATCCGCAGTTAGCTGATGATTATGTAGGTGAGGGATTAGTGCCTGCTACAGCTGCTGTTGCAGGAGGTCCTTCTGCAACTAGAAAGTTAGACGATATGTTCCGCGATGCCGATATTACTCCGGAAACGATCAATAGATTAGGTGCTGGCTTCAACAAGCTGACTACCGTTACAGGCCAAATGGCTGACTTGTCGCAGGCAACTGCTGCAACACAGGATTATACTGTAAAAGTAAAAGCTGCGGCAGATTCACTTACTAAAATCAACGATGCCTACACGGCAACTGCCAATGCAATCTCGCAAATGGCTGGTTCTACAAAAGATGCCCAGGAGTACCACAAGCAGGTACAAAGCATGACCAGAAACCTGGGAGCACTTAACGCTGTGTACGAAATGGAGCTGCAGGATGCAAACAACCACCTGAAGGCCATGAACAAGTTCTATGGTAACCTGAGCATAGCAATGGAAAACCTGACAGATGCCAGCAAAGACACAGAGCAATTCAAACAAGAAGTATCCCGATTAACTCAGAACTTACATTCACTTAACACAGTGTACGGTAACATGCTGACAGCCATGAAGGGCTAACTTCTCTGATCATTTAAAATTTAACTTTTAAAAAGTAACAGTATAAAAAATGGCTGGAGGAAAAGAGACGCCACGGCAGAAGATGATCGGTATGATGTACTTGGTACTGACCGCACTTCTCGCCCTTAACGTGAGCTCGGCTATCCTGTTAAAGTTTGAATTCCTGGATAATAGTTTAAAGGAACTGAACGATAAAACAATTGGGGATAATGCCGGCGTAATATCTAATATAACAAAAGCTGTTGCCGACGGAGGTAACAGAGCAAATGACCAGCAGGTACTTCAGAATGCAAAAGAAATACGCCAGAAGACCTCTGATTTGATTACTTATATTCGTGGTTTAAGAGCTGAACTAATTGATAAGACTGGTGGTGAGAACGAAGAAGGGCACTATGTAAACCCAGAATCCAATGAAGTGGTAAATATTACTATGATTGGAGGAAAGAAGAATGGTGCTGCCTATGAGCTTAAAAACCGTTTAGATGACTACGCTAAGTTTATGCGTCAGTACAATCCGAACATGCCTCAGTTAGCTTTGAGCGGTTCTGAAGACCCAGTGGCAAGCAGAGACAGAGCGCAACGGAACAAAGACTTTGCTCAGTTGAACTTTGAAGAAACTCCGATGGTAGCTGCCTTAGCCGTTTTATCGCAGAAAGAGTCGGAAGTGCTGAAGTATGAAGCGGATGCTTTATCTGCACTGGCTCAAAAAGTGGGTGCTGACATTGTGAAGTTCGAGAAAATTTTTGCCATGGCACGTGCTGAATCTAAAACAGTGGCCGCTGGTACAAAATACAAAGCCGAAATGTTTATTGCCGCTTCTTCCGATGCCATTACACCACGTATGACATTCCAGGGTAAACCTATTAATGTAGTGGATGGTAAGGGTATTGTGGAATTTACCGCAGCTGCCTCTAACTACGATGCTGACGGTAACTCAAAGCAAACCTGGAAAGGACAAGTTATTATAGACAAAGGAGGAGAGCAGGAGATTTTACCTGTAGAAGAAAGTTATGTGGTTGCAAAACCAGTAATTCAGATTCAGTCAGCTTCTGTTCAGGCTCTTTATTACCAGTGTGCCAACGAACTGAACGTACAGGTACCAGCTTTAGGAGCTATCTATGATCCAAGCTTTAGTGCCACAGGTGGTTCTGCTATTAAAGGTGCTCAAAAAGGTATTGTAACGATTGTACCAACAGCAGCTGAAGTTACACTTAATGTTAGCAGCGGTGGCAATGCTATCGGGTCAGAAAAGTTCAAAGTTCGTCCTATACCAAAGCCAGAGCTGGTTACGTTAGTAAATGGTAACCCAATTGATGTTAGAAGAGGAGTAGCCTCAAGTGCCCTGCGCCAGGTAGAAATACGAGCGGTAGCAGATGAAGGCTTCAGACAGTTACTTCCTAAAGATTCTAACTTCAGGGTATTTAAGTGGAAAGCGTATTTAGTAAGAGGTAACCAGCCAATAGACCAGACAGAAGTGAACGGTCCTACAGCTAACCTCACTAACTTTGCCTCTAAAGCACAAAAAGGCGATAGAGTGGTAGTAGAAGTATTAGACGTGAAACGTTTGAACTATCAGAACAGCCCGCAACCAGCAAAGGTTAGTGAAACCCTCTTTACAATACCATTAAACTAAAGCCTAAACAAGATAGGTTATGAGAATGATTAAAGTATTTAGCCTGATGGTTGGGGCCTTACTTTCCGTGGAAGCTATGGCACAGCAAGTGCCTTCTTCTGTAGACAGTAGTCCTTCAGTAAGGCCCATACCAGACCATGATGTTTTATTCAAGAAAACGGTGTGGCGTAAGATTGACTTACGTGAGAAGCAGAACAAACCAATGTTCTCAGAGAACAGGCAAATCACTAAGATTATTATTGATGCTGTAAAAAGCGGAGAGTTAATAGCCTACCGATCTGACACACTGGCCACTCCTATTACGCAGGCTGAGTTCGTACAACGTATGACTCCAAGCGGATCACAGGAAGCTACTCCGGAAGATGAGATCTTTAAAACCCAACCTGATGATGATCCGTGGGGTGCCGTGGTTTCTGAAAATACAGGACCTGTAGCGCCAGTAAGTATGGAATACTTTCCAAAGGATCTGTACCTGTTAGAGCTGAAGGAAGATTTAATCTTTGATAAAAAGCGTTCCAGAATGTATCATGACATTCAAGCGATCAGCATTAAAGTGCCATCAACACTTAGTGCCAAAGGATTTGAGGAGCATGTAGCAAGCTTTAAAATGAGTGATCTGGCTCGTGTATTCAAAAATAATCCCGAATCAGCTATCTGGTACAACCCACGCAACGAGGCGCAGCATAAAAACTTAGCTGAAGCTTTTGAGTTATGGTTGTTCAGCTCTTATATCACAAAAATATCTAACCCGGGCAACCAAGGCTTAGGCGATATTTATGGCCCGGGGCAAAAGAGTTTGTTGGCAGCACAAGAAGCCGCAGAAGCACTTATTGAATATGAGTACAGCCTCTGGAGCTACTAATCATAATGGAAATAACAAAAAAAGGAGACTCGTAAGAGTCTCCTTTTTTTGTGCCTGTTAATAAACATACTATGACCGCGCACTAAATATGCTATAAAGCAAAAGCTGCTTTTAGCCTCCGAAAGGCCATTTTCATTAGAATAATTTAATCTTAAAGGATTTGTCGCCTTTATTGAATGAAAGAAGTAAAGGTGGCTTGAAGCTTAAAGCTTTCTCAATGGATCCTTCCAATGAAAATGGCCTTCCGGAGGCATTTTCATTAGCAACAGGCTTAGGCATGCTAATGGTGAAATTTTTTTGAGATAGTGTTGTAAAAGCAGCTTGAATTAAAATAAGCGCTGATTAAGTGCTCTCTTTGGCAGATGGCGGAACATATTATGGGTTAGCAGGGTGCAGATGTGTGTATAAAATCCCGGCTTTTCGTTCTCCAATTTCTTTTGCCAGCTCTTCTTGCGAAAGCTGCTTAAGTTTCTTCACCGATTTGAATTTAGTTAACAAAGCTTCTGCCGTAGCGGGGCCTATACCTTTTACAGTGGTAAGCTCTGTTTGAAGCGTACCAGCATCGCGCTTGCTTCTATGGAAGGTAATTGCAAATCGGTGAGCTTCATTTCGCAGTCGCTGAATGAGCATCAGCGACTCAGACTTTTTGTCGATGTACAAAGGTAGGCTATCACCAGGATAAAAAATTTCTTCCAGTCGTTTCGCAATACCTATAATAGCAATCTGGCCATACAGGTTAAGATCTTTTAGAGCTTTAACTGCCATACCAAGTTGGCCTTTGCCGCCATCAATAATGATGAGTTGTGGCAATGGCTGGTTTTCTTCTAAAAGTCTTTTATACCGCCGGGTTACTACTTCATACATGGAGGCAAAGTCATCGGGGCCAACTACTGTTTTAATATTATAATGCCGATAGTCTTTTTTAGACGGCTTCCCATTTTTAAAGCAGACCATAGAGGCCACCGGATTATCGCCCTGGAAGTTAGAATTATCGAAGCACTCGATGTGCCGTGGCAATTCGGTAAGGCGTAGATCCTTTTTCATGGTCTCCAGCACTCGAACTTCGCGCTGCGCTCCTAAGTCCTTATTCTTTTCCTGTCGGCCCTCCCGCTCCTTGCGCAGGTACATCGCATTCTTCAGCGAAAGGTTGAGCAGTTTGCGTTTATCACCAATCTGAGGATAAGTAATAGAAATGTTATCGAGTGGCAGCCTGATTTCGAGGTTTGTAATTACTTCCCGCGATGTACTTTCATACTCATGCCGTAGTTGCACTATGACAGTGGCTAAGATTTCCTCATCAGGCTCATCCAGTTTCTTTTCCAGTTCCAGCGATTGCGTTAAGATAATAGAGCCGTTCATTACCTTCAGGTAATTGATAAAGGCACATTTGTCATTGGAGGTAATGGTAAAAACATCAATGTTAGTGAGCGAGTTGCTAACTACTGTAGACTTAGTTTGAAAATCTTCCAACATGTCTAGCTTCTGCTTATACTGGTGCGCCAGTTCAAACTGAAACTCCTCTGCAGCAGCCGCCATTTTTTCTTTAAAGTAGTTTTTGGCCACTGATAAATTACCAGATAAGATGCTTTTGATCTGGGCAATATTATGGTTGTAAGTGGTTTCATCTACCAGGTTCTCGCAAGGACCTTTACAATTCCCTATATGATATTCTAAGCAGACCTTAAACTTTCCTGCTGCCACATTCTCAGGCGACAGGTTATAAGTGCAGGTGCGAAGGGGGTAAAGGGTGCGTATCAAATCCAGCACAATATGCATGGTAGTTACACTTGGGTAAGGACCAAAATAACGCGAGCCATCATTGATTTTATTTCGGGTATACATTACCCTTGGGAAGCGTTCGTTTACAATGCAGATGTAAGGGTATGTTTTACCGTCTTTGAGCAGAATATTGTACTTAGGCTGGTACTGCTTGATAAGATTGTTCTCCAGCAAGAAAGCATCTGCTTCAGTATCTACAATAGTAAACTCAATATCTTGTATCTTAGAAACAAGCTTCAGCGTTTTTTTATTATGCTGTGCGGAGCGGTTGAAATAGGAAGTAACTCGTTTCCTGATATCAATCGCCTTGCCAACATAAATAATACCTGACTCATCAAAAAACTTGTAAATTCCGGGTTTATGAGGCAGATGTGCTATTTTTTCCTTCAGCTTCTCGTTTGCAGCCATTCTCGCTATTAAAAATTAGATTACATCTCCAAGGTCCACATCAGCCGGAAACTTTAGAAACTCATCCTGTCGGGTGGAGTCTAACTGGTAGCCACTGTTGTACTTCGAGCAATCTAATTCTACCGATAAAGGCGTAGAAGGTTTAGCAAATGGTTCTTTAGATACATCAAGGCTTTTATCAGCATATACTTTTTGCATAAAGTTACCATAAACAGGCATTGCCAGCTTAGCGCCCTGCCCTTCCCTGATCGTACGGAAGTGGATAGAGCGATCGTCGCCACCTACCCAAACACCACCTACCAGGTTAGGAGTAATTCCCATAAACCAAGCATCGGATTGGTTTTGAGTTGTACCGGTTTTTGCGCCAATTTCGTTTTTAAGCCCATGCCGCGATCGGAGACCCCAGGCAGTTCCTTTGCCATTTTCGGTAGCCGCCTGCAACATGTGTACCATCAGGTAAGCTGTTTCCTCACTCAGAGCTTCTACTTTGGTAGGTACCGGCTCGTAAAGCACATTGCCATGCTTATCTTCAATGCGGGTAATGTAATTAGGTTGCGTCCACGTCCCGGCATTAGCAAAGGTACCATAAGCGCCAACCATATCGTAGAGCGTTACATCACTTACACCAAGGGCAAGAGAAGGTGTTGGATCCAACGGCGTGGAAATGCCCATGCGCTTGGCTGTGGCCGCTAATGTCTCGGCACCTAATTTATTTACAAGAAAAGCAGAGATAGAGTTGACAGATTCTGCCAAAGCATTACGAAGCGTGTATTTATTACCAGAGTATTTATTATCAGCATTGTTAGGGCACCAGGTGTTACCATCTGGCAAAGGAACACATACTTTGGTATCTATGGCCTCATAACATGGGTAATAGCCGTTTTCAATAGCAGCCGTGTACAAGAAGGGCTTAAAGGTGGATCCTGGCTGGCGAGCTCCCTGTTTCACGTGGTCGTATTTAAAGTGCTTATAGTTGATACCGCCTACCCAAGCTTTAATGTGGCCAGTTTGAGGCTCCATGGCCATAAAGCCAACCTGCAGGAAGTGCTTATAGTATTTTAATGAATCTATAGGGCTCATTTCTACATCCTTCTCACCGTCCCATGTAAAAATAGTCATGGGTATCTTTTTGTTGAGATAGTAGTTAATAGAGTCCATGTTGCCATCGAAGCGGGCATTCAGCCTTCTGTACCGGTCAGTACGTTTGATGGCGTTTTCTACATATCCTTTGATTTCCTGATTATCGCGGTCGACCCATGGGTTTCGACCTTTCCAGTGTTCAAAGAAAGCTTTTTGCCGGTCCTTCATGTGCTCTATTACTGCCTGCTCGGCATAGCGTTGCATCCGCGAATCTATAGTTGTATAAATTTTCAGTCCATCGGCGTATAGATCGTAGCCGCTTTCTCGGCACCATTTTAAGAGGAACTTGCTGGCCTCGGTGCGGAAATAAGGAGCAAGTCCTTGGTTTTGGTTCTCTACACGGTAATCCAGAGCAATGTTCTCTTCTTTTATGTTGTCATATTCTTCAACAGGTAAATAGCCATATTTCACCATTTGCATCAGCACCACATTGCGGCGGCGCTTCGAGTTCTCCGGGTTCATTTTGGGGCTATAATACGTCGGTGCCTTTAACAGGCCAACAAGTACTGCTGACTCCTGTACCTGCAGATCCTGCGGCTTTTTATTAAAGAATGTTTTAGCAGCTACTTTTATACCAAAGGCATTACTGCCAAAGTCTACTGTGTTTAGGTACATCAGCAGAATCTCTTTTTTAGTATAAGAGCGCTCTAACTTAATGGCCATTATCCACTCTTTGGTTTTTAGTATAAGCATACGGAGGCCGGGTACATCATTTAGCAGGCCATTATTCAATTCTTCGCTGCGCGTACTAAAGAGGTTCTTCGCCACCTGCTGCGTAAGCGTACTGCCCCCACCCTTCGACTGACCAGTTAAAACAGAAGCTACCACACGGGCAGTTGCTTCTGCATCTATACCAGAGTGTGATTCAAACCGAGCATCTTCAGTTGCAATTAAGGCGTGAATCAGACTTTCCGGCAGCTCCTCATAGTCTACTGGCGACCGGTTTTCACGAAAGTATTTTCCCAGCAGTTCATTGTCAGCAGAGTAAAGCTCAGAGGAGAGTTCACTTTTAGGGTTTTCCAGCGAGCGCAGATTTGGCAGCTCTCCGAATAAGTTCAGAAAATTAATGCTGACAGCATAGATGTAGAGCACAAACATCACGATGCCTCCGAAAAAGAGAACCCAAAGGGTAGTTGCTACTTTTGGAGATACGCTCTTGTTTGATTCAACCTTTTTTTGACGGGTAGCCATGTATTCTATTTATTATTTTCCAGAAAAGTCAGATATGTGTCCAAATCCTTCTTTTCTATGAGTTTCTGATAATTTGCTGAAGAAATTACAAAGGTAGTAAAATTCACACCTCTGATTCTTCCTACAGGAGCCTGTGGAGCCTTTTGTTTTACATTAAAAGATTGTGCCATACTGTAGTCGTCGAAAGAGCTGAGCGTGAGCATCGATTGGCCTTCTGTAAATTCCGCTAAAGTAGTTTGCAGCTGCTGTTTCTTATAATAAGTGCTGTTATACTTTTCGTACCTGATGTCTATATCCTTAAAAGCGGGTGCGTCAGAAGGATAAATTATCACAAAGTAGTAAGCAGTATCCTGTGCCATTACATACTCCAACGGATCCACGTCTGGCTCTGGTGTAACTACTAGCGGTGTAGCGGTTGCAACAGGCGGCTGGTTGTGAATAATGGTGTCGGTAGGTGGCGTTTGTACTGGCTGCTGTGCTGTTTCCGGCTGTGCTTCTGTAGCGGGTTGCGCTATAACGATCTGTTCTGGAGCAGCAGGAGATTCCAATATTTCAGTTTCAGTTGCTATTGGTCTTGCTGGTGCCGGAGTAGGTGCTGCCGAAGCAGTGGCCAGGGCCATTTCTGCCGCTATTCGTTCTTCAGGCGAAAGGTTATGAGTTACTTGTTCTTGGTTATTCGCAATTGGTGTAGCAGGAGCCTCCTGTCGCAACTGGTTTTTTTGTGCCAGGTCGTTATATACAACCAAAAGCTGATCCGCTTTCGCTTTAAGTGGACTGTACGGGAAATCAGCTGTAAAACGCTGTAGCTGCTCCAGGAGCACCACCGGCTTATCAGTACGTGCTGTTATGAGTACAGTCAGATAAGCTACTTTATCCGGAATGTCATTTAGAGGGTATTGTTGCTTCAGTGTTGCCAGTAAAGAAGATGCTTCCTGATAATCCTGCTTTTCGTAATGCATAAAGGCCGAATCATAAAGTCGATGTACCAGAATGTTATCTGCCGCATTTTTAGACATAAAGTCAGGGTCATCTATAAGCCTTGCAAAGGTAGTGTTAGGGAATTCCTGTTTTATTTTATTGTAATAAGCAGTTTTTCGTTCGTCCTCAGCTCTGGAGTACAGCAGGTAAAGGCTATAATAAGATTCTGCGGCATGCACTGTTTTAGGGAAGCGCTGCAGGAGCTGCTCAAAAGTTTCGGAAGCTCTGGCTGGGTCTTGTAATTTCTGGGCGTAAATATTGGCAAGGTTGAACATCGCCTCTTCCACCTGCTCTTCAGATTCCTGCATAGCAGCAGCAGTAACAGGTATATTCTGTAGGTATGACTGTACCTGGGCAGCAATGCGGTCTTCGGCACTTTCTGTAGGAGCTTCGGGGACAGCTGTCTGTTGTTGGGCTATTTGCTCCTGCTCCGATGCTTCTCCCCTTAATCGGACTCGCCAATTATCTTGTAAAGGCCTGTCGCCCCATCGCCTGTTAAATTCTGAACGGGCTGTGGTCATGGCAGCCGGATTATCAAAATACCATACACCGCCTGCGTCTGGTGTAGTGGCAATGCCTGTGCTGTTGTTCTGATTCTGATTTATAGAAGATCCTTGTCGTTGTTCAGCCTGTTTTGCTTGCTCCTGCAAGCGGGCAATTTCCTGCTGCCTCCTTTCTTCCTCTGCTTCCACCATTTGTGTTACAAAAGCTATTCTATCGGTCTCTGGCAAGCGGCCGATGCGCTGCAGGCTGTCCTGGGTGTGAATAGTGTTGTAGTTGAAGGTGAATTCTGTTAAAATGTTTCTGCGCTGCACCACCGCCTCATAATTAGCAGCCTGAGCCGGAAGTACCTGAACAGCACTGTCGTAATAGGCCTGTGCTGGATTGTATTTGCTCAGGTCGAAATAGATCGAGCCGGCCAATAGGTAGGAATAAGCTTTCTGGTTTGGTAGGCTGCCCGGAGTTTTTAACGAAGTATTTAAATGCTCCAGTGCCTTCTCAGGGTTGTTCTGGCGCAGTTCAAATAAAGCCATTTCATAAAAGATCTTATCGCGGTACTCGGTGTTTTTGCTATCCTTCAGCATTCTTTTATAATAGCCTGCAATCCGTTCTATGTCGTGTGTATTGCCAACTTCTGCTACCTGACCCATGTAGAGCCTGCTAAAAAAACCAAGGTCGTAAGGCGGGTTACGGCGCAGAATCTTGCTGTATTGCTGGTATGCCTCTTTGTCCTGATCCTTTGCCTGCAGTAGTCGGGCCAGCGAGAAACGGGCGCGGGCCAGGCCATCTTTTTCTTTAAAGTTGCGCAGCGACAAACTTAAGTTCTCTATAACGGCGGCTGTATCTCCTGCAAGGCGATTATAGTGGGCACGGGCAAGGTAAAGTTCTCTTGCGTTTTCTCTGTTAAGCCGCTCTTTCCGCAAAAAATCAGAGACAGCTTTTGCATTTTCCATCTCCTCCATCATCATAAAAGAGCGCATCAGCCAAATATGTGCTTCATGGCGGGTGGCATCGTCTTTACTGATAGAGTTTACATATTTAAAGGTACGCGAGGCATCGGCAAAGTTAAGTTGGTAATAGCGCACTTTGCCTATTAATACATAGCAGTCATCAATCCACTTGCTGTTCTTGTGGTATTGAATGGGAAAGGAGGCTTTTTTTACCACATCTTCCAGATCAGCAGCAAATGCTTTAGCAGTGGTAGAGTCTATAGCAGGGTAGACAGGGAGGGCAAGGTTATAATCATACACCATCTGCTCCTGCAGGCTTTCTTCTATCAGGCGTAGCTTCTCCTTAGCCAGAAAATAGCCATTATAACGGGCAGAAGTATTGTGATAGGCCTTGCTGAGCGGATTGTTGCGTTCCACAGAGCAGGCCGCAAGTGCAAGTCCAGCTAAAAGGAAGAGAGTATATAAGGATAGCTTGTTCAAAATATAAAGGAAGGAGAATATCAGTTAGCTATAGAGATCAATTGGTTCGTGAATAACGATGCATGTTACCTTTAAAGTATAGCTGTTGCTGCAGCTATCCGCTGTCCTGATGCCTCGCAGGTCAGGTTTAAACAGTACTCACAAAAATACAACAATATGCTGAATAATATTGGTTTCTGTTCAACTGCGCCTTCGTTAAAAGTATTTATCCGGCTAAGCTAATGAACCAATGAAAAACCTAATTGGTTTCAAGCAAAACTGCTCTAAAACAGCCACACGAGATGAGTTGGAAAAGAGGAAGCTAATTGTTCCTGCCTGTAAAAAAACAACATAGTGGAGAGAGCGTGCAGCACTATGTTCATATCAAATCATTGTCTGGGTAAAGGTTGAATCAGATAGCTGGTTTTTATTAGAGAAAATCCTGTTCAAGAGTAAATAAAGTTAGTTAGTTTTGTTTTAAGCAGTATACTTTAGTAAAAACGTAGAAATCAGGCTAAAAAAACACACAAATTAACTAAACATAACGTTTTGATCTTAAAAAGAAGTAAGTTTGCAAACTTGAATATTGGTATGGACGAAGCGCCTGAAAATAAGGAAGAGAAACCATCGCGACAGGATAATGTAAAACCGTACGTGAAGTATTCTGGAATGGCTTTTCAGATGATCGGGACTCTCTTGTTGGCGGCTTTTGCAGGCATTAAGTTAGACGAATATTTTGCCACAGAAAATCCATGGTTTACTATTGTGTTCCTACTCGTTGGGGTAATAGGTTCTATGGTGCTTACCATTATTTCTATCAGTAAAAAATAACAGCATGCGTTTTTACAAAAACCTGGCTATTCTTACAGTAGTGCTTGTACCTTTGCTGGCCTATTTACAAGTGGCCACGGGCAATGGACTAGTACATTCCTACATCTGGTATATGTTAGCTTTCTTTGTGTTTGTAACGGGGTTCGCCTATTATATAACAAACCTCGGGGTAGAGCAGGATGCCGACAACTTTCAGGTGTATTACTTTAGCGCTATGGGATTTAGGTTGCTATTATGTATAGCTGTAATATTTGCTTATGTCTATATAATAGGGGAGCAGCAACTACAATTCGTTTTAAATTTCTTTATATTATATTTCCTGTTTACCGGGTTTGAAATTTACAGTTTGTTAGCTAACTTGCGGCCGCATTTGAAAAAGTGATGCCAAAAGCTGGCTCGCTTCACTACATTTTGCTTCTAAAATATTCTTAATGAAGAGGTTATTCGTTCTATTGTTTTCCTTCTTAACTATTTCAGCTTCTGCTGAGGCACCAGTGGAAGGCGGGGAGTTTAAGCCCGGTGATATGATCACACATCACATTGCCGATGATTACAATTGGCATTTTGCTGATGGTGCCACCCTTTACCTGCCTGTGATCCTGCTGGATAATGGCAATCTTCAGGTATTCTCCTCTCATAATTTCTACAACGACAACCACGAACTGGTACCTTATAATGGGTATAAAGTGGAGCATGGGCACATTTACAGGGTAGATGCCGCCGGTCAGCCACTTGCCGACCAATCTGGCTTGTTAGACTTCTCTATCACCAAAAACGTTGCCTCGCTATTTCTTAGTGTAGCACTGCTATTTATAATTTTCTTTACTATAGCAGGACGTTACAAAAGCAACCCTGGTAAAGCGCCAAAAGGTATTCAGTCGTTCTTTGAGCCAATCATTGTTTTTATTCGCGATGAAATTGCCAAAGCCAATATTGGGCCAAAGTATGAGCGCTACATGCCGTACTTGCTTACTGTGTTCTTCTTTATCTGGTTTAATAACCTGCTAGGCTTAATGCCAGGAGGGGCTAACTTAACAGGAAACATAGCTGTAACGTTGGTTTTAGCAACACTTACCCTGCTTATTACTGTGTTTAGTGGTAACAAAAGCTACTGGCAACATATTTTTGCTACTCCAGGTGTTCCGGTTTGGCTTGCCCCGATCATGATTCCTGTGGAACTTATCGGTATAATTACAAAGCCGTTCTCCCTAATGGTTCGTCTTTTTGCCAACATCACGGCTGGTCACATCATCATCCTGTCTTTGTTTAGCTTGATTTTCATTTTCCAGAGCATCGCCGTTGGGCCGCTTAGTGTAGCGTTTGCAACCTTTATGAACTTCCTGGAGTTATTTGTGGCGCTGCTGCAGGCTTATATCTTTACGCTGCTTTCGGCTATGTACTTTGGCGGTGCCGTTGAGGAGCATGACCATACGGGCGATCTAGGTCACGGAGACGGAGCTCATCATTAATCTGAATTTTTATTTTTTAACTATATATTAACTACAATTATGTTATTAGCAATTCTGCTTCAAGCTCTATCTGAGGGTGCTGGTTTCGCGATTATGGGTGCTGGTATCGGCGCTGGTCTAGTAGCTCTAGGCGCAGGTTTGGGTATTGGTAGAATCGGTGGCTCTGCCATGGAATCTATCGCACGTCAGCCTGAGGCTGGTGGTAAAATCCAGACTGCCATGATTATCGCTGCTGCCCTTATCGAAGGTGTTGCACTTTTCGGTGTGGTAGTTTGCTTGCTAATCTCTTTCAAAGGCTAATTCAGCTTTTGTTGATCTCACGTCCGGACGCATGGTCCGGACGATGAGATTAAACTTGTAGTAGAGAGTATAGTTAAAGGCACCGGCAACTTAATGCCGACAGCCATTTTAAAAGAAACAATCTTTCAAATAAATAAACAATGGAATTAGTAACCCCTGGTATAGGTCTAATTTTCTGGCAGACAATAACATTTCTTATTGTACTGTTCCTGCTTTCTAAATTTGCCTGGAAGCCAATCATGGGCGCTCTTCGTGACCGTGAGGCGTCTATAGAAAGTGCCTTAAGCGCAGCTGAAAAAGCAAAGCTCGAAATTCAGGGCTTAAAGGCTGAGAATGAGAAGCTGTTGGCAGAAGCTCGTTTAGAGCGTGATAAGATTCTGAAAGAAGCCTCTGAAGCTGGTAACAGTATTGTGGAGTCAGCTAAGCTGAAAGCAAACGAAGAAGGTGCCCGCATGATTGCACAGGCGCGTGAGGCGATAGACAATGAGAAGCGTGCCGCCTTTACAGAGTTAAAGAACATGGCAGCTACTATTTCTTTAGAGATTGCTGAGCAAATCCTGAGAAAAGAGTTAAGCGACCCGAAAGCACAGCAGGTACTGGCGCAGCAGTATATTCAGGAAGTAACGCTTAACTAAATTTTTATAAAAGAATGGCGGATGATAACCGCTGTTGCTGATAAGATACAATATGTCAGATATTAGAGTTGCTTCCAGATACGCTAAGTCGCTAATAGAACTAGCTTCTGAAAAAGATGTGCTGGAACAGGTGCACGCTGATCTGCAACTGTTTACTCAGGTGGTGTCTCAGAACAGAGACTTTAAACTGCTCCTTCAAAATCCGATAGTAAAATCAGATAAGAAGCTGGCTATTATCAATTCTGTTTTCGGAAAACAAGTAAGCCCCATGACAATGGCCTTTTTTGGCATCATAACCAACAAAAGGAGAGAACCTGTTCTGGAAACTGTGGCGATCGAGTTTGAGAACCAATACAACGAGCTGAAAGGAATACAGAGAGCTGTTGTAACCAGTGCAATGCCACTTACAACTGCACTGCGCGAGCAGCTTATTATGCAGCTAACAGTGCAGACCGGAAAATCCATTCAACTTGTAGAAAAAGTTGATCCTTCGCTTATAGGTGGCTTTGTGCTACGTGTGGGCGACAAACAATACGACAGCTCGGTGAGACATAGCCTCACCAAGCTGAAAAATAATTTTAAAGACAACCCCTATATCAACAAATTATAATCATGGCAGAAGTAAGACCTGACGAAGTATCAGCCATACTAAGAGAGCAGTTATCAAACTTCCGTTCTGAGGCAGAACTGGAAGAAGTTGGTACAGTGCTGCAAGTGGGTGACGGTGTCGCTAGAATTTATGGCCTTTCGAAAGCACAGTCTGGAGAGCTTATTGAGTTCGAAAATGGACTTCAGGCTCTCGTTCTGAACTTAGAGGAAGACAATGTGGGTGCCGTAATGCTCGGCGATTACAGCGAGATCAGAGAAGGATCTACTGTAAAAAGAACAAATCGTATTGCTTCAGTAAGAGTAGGCGACGGAATTATTGGCAGAGTGGTAGATACACTTGGCCATCCGATCGATGGTAAAGGACCAGTTTCTGGTGAACTTTACGAAATGCCACTTGAGCGTAAAGCACCTGGGGTTGTATTCCGTCAGCCGGTAAACGAGCCAATGCAAACAGGCATCAAGGCGATCGATTCTATGATTCCGATTGGCCGTGGCCAGCGTGAGCTCATAATCGGTGACCGCCAGACAGGTAAAACTGCTGTTGCTATTGACACAATCCTGAATCAGCGCGAGTTCTATGAAAAAGGACAGCCTGTATTCTGTATATATGTAGCCGTTGGGCAAAAAGCATCTACAGTAGCTCAGATCGTGAAAGCGCTGGAGCAAGGTGGTGCTATGGATTACACAGTAGTTGTAGCGGCTTCTGCCTCCGATCCTGCTCCAATGCAGTTCTTTGCTCCATTTACTGGTGCAGCAATCGGAGAGTTTTTCCGTGATACAGGTCGTCCGGCGTTGGTTGTTTATGATGACCTTTCTAAGCAAGCAGTAGCTTACCGCGAAGTGTCGCTTCTGTTAAGAAGACCTCCAGGCCGCGAGGCTTATCCTGGTGACGTATTCTACCTGCACTCTCGCTTACTGGAGCGTGCAGCTAAAGTAAACGCATCGGATGAAATTGCACGCAACATGAACGACCTTCCTGATTCTATCAGACACCTGGTAAAAGGTGGTGGTTCATTAACAGCACTCCCAATTATTGAAACGCAGGCTGGTGACGTTTCTGCTTATATCCCAACCAACGTAATCTCTATTACCGATGGGCAGATATTCTTGGAAACCAACCTTTTCAACTCAGGTATTCGCCCGGCCATCAACGTAGGTATTTCCGTATCGCGTGTGGGTGGTTCTGCGCAAATTAAATCCATGAAAAAAGTGGCTGGTACACTTAAGCTGGATCAGGCGCAGTTCCGTGAACTGGAAGCTTTCGCTAAATTTGGTTCTGACCTGGATGCTGCTACCAAGCTTACTATTGAGCGTGGCCGCCGTAACCTAGAAATCCTGAAGCAACCACAATTCTCTCCTGTATCGGTAGAGGAGCAGGTAGCCATGATTTACTGCGCAACAAACGGCTTACTGGACAGGGTACCGGTAAGTGAAGTAAGAACATTTGAAAAGGATTTCTTGCGTACCATGCGTGCACAGCACAAAGGAACCTTAGATGCTCTTTTAGCTGGTAAGCTAGATGATCAGACTACAGGAGTTCTGAAGCAAGTAGCAAAAGAGCTTTCATCCAGATATTAATATAAACTAAAGTTATGTAAATGGCAGGGGCTAAACAGTTTTAGCCCCTCCTTTTGCTCATAACAACGAATTTATGGCAAGTTTAAAAGAGGTTAGAGCCCGAATTACGTCAGTATCGTCTACACAGCAGATTACCAAAGCCATGAAAATGGTGGCGGCTGCCAAGCTTAGACGTGCTCAGGACAATATCATGCGTATGCGCCCTTATGCACAGCGTTTGAGCGGTATTCTGACAAATTTGTCTGCAATTACGGATCAGGGATCTGTAACAAACGTGTACTCAGAGAAACGAGAAGTAAATCGTGTTCTGATTATTGCTGTTACCTCTGACCGTGGTTTGGCTGGCGCTTTTAACTCAAATATTATTAAGGCAGCTACTACCCTGGTAAACGGAAAATACAAGAGCCAGTTTGCTGCCGGGCAGGTAACATTCCTTGGAATAGGTAGGAAAGGCCATGAGGCTTTTACTAAAAAAGGCTTTAAAACGATAGGGGACTTCAGTAACCTTTTCTCTAACTTGTCTTTCGACACCGTACGTGCTGCAGCAGAACGTGCAATGGACGGCTTTGTGAAGAGGGAGTTTGATGAAGTGGTACTGCTTTACAATGAGTTCAAGAACGTGGCCACACAAATTGTGCGTACCGAACAGTTCCTGCCGATAGAAGACCAACCAAC
This sequence comes from Pontibacter sp. 13R65, assembly GCF_047525655.1. Classification (NCBI taxonomy): domain Bacteria; kingdom Pseudomonadati; phylum Bacteroidota; class Cytophagia; order Cytophagales; family Hymenobacteraceae; genus Pontibacter; species Pontibacter sp. 13R65. Next base: position 49,103 of record NZ_JBLIQL010000021.1, on the reverse strand, counting down.
AGATACAGCAGCTGCTTCTGCCATGTCAGCTGACTATACGTTTGAGCCTTCAAAAGAAGAAATAATAGTAGAACTGATTCCAAAGTCGCTGAAGATACAGATATATAAAGCGGTATTGGAGTCAAATGCCTCAGAACATGGTGCCCGAATGACGGCCATGGATAAGGCAACAGAAAATGCCGGTGAACTATTAAAAGATCTTAAACTTACTTATAACAGAACCCGCCAGGCGGCCATCACTAAAGAGATTCTTGAAATTGTGGGTGGTGCCGAGGCATTGGCAGCTAAATAAGAAATATTGCCTTAAAAGGAACGCCCATCCTACCGATGGGCGTTTTTTATTCCTGCATATTTGCAAAAAGCTAAATTAATTATGAAATTGTTAAATTATTAGCTTCACCAGAAAGCTAATTTTAGTTTACTGTTGGGTGCGTTACATTTGTGGCAAACCTTAAAACATAACATGAAGTACAAAACAATTAAAATTTACTCCCTTTTTAAAATAACATTAGTAGCCTTGCTAGTGCTGAGTTCTTGTACCGGTAGTAAGACTGGTGCACAAAATAATACGCAGGTTCTTTCTGAAGCAGCGCCTCTTCCCAGACCAAAGCTTATAGTGGGTATTGTAGTGGACCAAATGCGGTACGATTTTCTGTATCGCTATTGGAGCCAATATGGAGAAGGCGGCTTTAAAAAGCTCGTAAGCAAAGGCTTTAATTTTAAGTACACGCATTTCAGTTATGTGCCTACCTATACTGCACCAGGGCATGCCTCTGTTTACACTGGTAGTGTGCCAGCTGTTAACGGCATTGTAGGCAACGCATGGTACAACAGGGAAACAGGCAAAACAGTCTATTGTGTCGAAGACAAAACGGTGAAAACGGTAGGTAGTACCTCTGATGCGGGCTTAATGTCGCCAAGAAACCTGCTGACAACAACTGTAACAGATGAACTTCGTTTGGCTACTAACATGGGTTCTAAAGTCATAGGCTTGTCATTAAAGGACAGGGGCTCTATTATTCCGGCGGGCCATTTGGCAAATGGTGCCTTCTGGTTCGACTCTCAGTCTGGCAACTGGATTACAAGTACTTTTTACAGCGAACAGCTACCGGATTGGGTACAGCAGTTCAATAACCAAAAATACCCAGACCAGCACCTAAGCAAGGTTTGGGAAACCCTGCTGCCGATAGAGCAGTACACCCAAAGCTCAGCCGACGATGTGCCTTGGGAAGGGAAATTATCTGGCGAGGAGCGTCCGGTTTTCCCACATAATATTCCGGCTATACGAAAAAAAGATTATGAATTACTACGCTCTATACCAGCTGGTAATACACTCACTAAAGATTTTGCACTTGCGGCATTGGCTGGCGAACAACTCGGTAAGGGTAACCATACTGACTTTTTAGCAGTAAGTTTCTCTACTCCTGATTATGTGGGGCATACATTCGGGCCAAACTCCATAGAGGTGCAGGATGTTTATTTGCGATTAGATAAAGAGATTGAGGAGCTACTGCAATACCTGGAGCAGCAAATAGGAACAGAGAATGTACTGGTATTTCTTACAGCCGATCATGGCGCCGCTCATGTGCCTGGTTATATGATTGATAAAAATGTACCGGCTGGTGTTGCCAGTTCCAGTATCATTAAAGACTCAACGGAAGCTTTCCTGAACAAAACATATGGAAGCGGAAAATGGGTAGAGAGTTATACAAACCAGCAATTATACCTGAACAGGAAGCTTATAGAAGCTAAGAAGCTAAACAGGCTGGAGGTACAGGAGAAAGTAGCCGATTATGTAACACGCTTTAATGCGGTGTCGAGGGCTATGTCGGCGGAGAGCATACAGCGCAGTGGCTGGGGTGAAGGAATGGTAAACAGAATGGCAAATGGCTACAATGCTGAACGTTCAGGTGATGTATTGATCGTGCTTCGGCCGGGTTGGTTTGAAGGAGGTTCTTCAAAGCATCCGACAGGCACCACCCATGGCTCCTACTCTAATTACGATACCCATGTGCCATTGGTATGGTATGGGTGGAAAGTAAAGCCAGGAGAGAGTTCTGCCGAAGTTATGATAGCTGATATTGCCCCAACTATTGCTTCCTGGCTCTACATTCAGGAACCGAACGGCACAGTTGGCAGACCGTTACAGGAGTTAATGAAATAATATGCTGCCTTGCAAAGGGCTTAACAGAAGAGAAAACAAAATTTATTTAATTAAGAGATGGCAAAATTTAATCCATGGCATGATGTACGCTTCGGAGATGAAGCTCCAAATGTAGTAAGCGCTATTATTGAAATACCGAAAGGTTCGAAGGCAAAGTATGAGTTGGATAAAGATAGCGGTATGCTAAAATTAGACAGAGTGTTATTCTCTTCTGTTCATTATCCTGCTAATTACGGATTTATCCCGCAAACCTATTGCGACGATAAAGACCCTCTTGATATACTCGTAATCTGCTCTATTGATGTGCAGCCAATGTGCCTGATAGATGCCAAAGTGATTGGCGTAATGCAGATGATTGACAACAACGAGGAAGATGACAAAATTATAGCCGTTGCAAACAACGACATGTCTGTGCGTCATATCAACGACATATCTGAACTGCCTCCTCACACACTGCTGGAGCTGCGTCGTTTCTTCGAAGACTACAAGAAACTGGAAAACAAAGAGGTAATTGTAGAACAGTTCCTTGGCCGTGAGCATGCTTATGGTATTATCAACGAAAGCATTAGCCTGTACGATGCTACATTTAGAACACAGGTAGAGAAGAGCGTCATATAAATTTTTACATATCCTATTGAGCCTGGCGTATTTCAATGCGTCAGGCTTTTTTATTCTCTAAATTGCCGTATATTCTTCAGAGTGCTCTATTGCCAAAACACTCTTAGGAGCTGCTATCCGCAGTTATGAATACCGAGAGCGGAAATTTCTATTACATGAACAGAGAAGAAGGTGTAAGCTTCAGAAACAGTAGCCAGGTACGCGATAGCAAAGTGTTTGCGGTACTTGCTGAAGGACTGTACTCACTACTGTACAGCAGCATCTTTATTTCCTGCTGCGCCTTTTTTCTGACAGTAGAAACTTTTCTGTTAGCAGGTATTCCTGTTTCGTTGCCATTGGCGAGCTTCGTGTTTCTGGCAACTTTATTTACCTACAACCTAAGCAGCATACAAACTGTGCTTAGAGGTAGCAGGAACCATAAAAAAAGCGCCTCATGGGCGCAAAGGCATAAGCAGGAATTAGCTTTTACCGGCACCTGCAGCCTTTTAGGAGCTATTCTTCTTTATTGGTTATACCAGCTGCATATTAACATCTGGTTTATGCTGCATCTGGCTGTTATTTCAGTTGGTTACACGATTCCTATTATCTACAAATCTAAAAAAGTGCGGCCACTCCGGAGTGTGCCACTGTTAAAGGTTTTTTTAATTGCCTATGTATGGGCGGCTGTTACAGTGTTTTTCCCATTGCTGCACGCAAAGGTTGCCATGTGGGAGCAGGAGGTGCTGCTCCTTTTTCTAAGGCGGTTTTTATTTATACTGGCCCTGGCTCTTCTTTTTGATATCCGCGATTACCTTTACGACCAAACAACCAACACTCTCACCGTGCCAGGGTTTGTAGGCGTCTGGAACACCAAGCTCTTATCGCTGGGCCTGTTGTTGCTAAACGGGCTCATTGGCATTAAAATGGAAAATATGCCTTTAGGAATTGCGCTATTAGTGGCTGCTGTATTATCGGCATTGGTGGTGCTTTACTCTTCGGAGCATAAACCACGGGTTTATTACGCCATATTGGCAGACGGAGCTATGTTATTGCACGCCGGCCTGGTGTACCTGGCTACGCTTTACACCTGAAGGAGCTTCAGGAAAGCTTGTGGCAGGAACCGGATAAGGTCAGAGGCTGTCATAGAAATTTCTCCTACTTCTGGCTTGGCCAGATCAGCAGCCAAACCGTGTACATATACACCAAGTATACAAGCATCCTGCAAACTATATTGCTGTGCTACTAAGGCTGTAATGATGCCTGTTAATACATCGCCGGTACCACCGGTAGCCATGCCCGCATTACCAGTTGAATTAAAGTAGAGGCTGCCATCTGGTGTACCAACTGCTGTATGTCTTCCTTTGAGCATAACGCAGCAGCTATACTGCTGACAAAAGGCCTGCAGCCGTTCCAGCCTTTGGTAATGGTTATCTGTTTTACCAGCCAGCCGCTCAAACTCTTTTGGGTGCGGCGTAAAAATGACCCTGTCCTTCGGAATCATAGATTTCAACTTGTCGCTGCCAGCTACCAGGTTAATGGCATCTGCATCCAGCACCAGGGGCTGCGTAGTAGTGGCAAGCAACTGCCCTACCATGGCCCGCGTTACCTTCTCCTGCCCAATACCAGGGCCAACTCCAATAACATGATAAGCAGCAGTAGTCTCCGGCAAAGAAGACAGGAATTTTTTGTTGGAGTCGGCCAGGCACATGGCTTCGGGCGCGGCAGTTTGCAGCACCGTGTAACCCGCAGCAGGAGCACGCACCGTGAGCAGGCCAACCCCACTTCGGAGGCAAGCTTGAGTGGCCAGTACAGCAGCACCCATTTTCCCATAACTGCCGCAGAGGAGCAAAGCATGACCAAAGGTGCCTTTATGCGAGAACTTGCTGCGAGGCTTTAGGAGGCCTTTTGCTGAAGGCAGACAGGTAAGGTAATATGGCGTTGGAGTAGTTGCTATATGTGCGGCATGCAGCCCGATAGGCACCACGTGCCACTCTCCCACAAATGCCTCATGCTGCGGCAGCAGAAAAGCCAGTTTTGGAAGCTCAAAGCTTATGGTATAGGCTGCACGTACCACTGCGCTCGCCTCTGGTGTCTGGCTATCGGAGTAGAGGCCAGATGGCATGTCGATAGCCGTAATGCAGGCGTCGCTCTGGTTCATATGAGCGATAACAGCAGCAAACAAACCCTCTGCAGGGCGGTTCAGTCCGGTTCCGAAAAGCGCATCTATTACAAGAGCATGAGCAGGCAAAGCAGGCAGGTCTTCCGAAAACTCTTTTATTTGTATCAGGCTTACTTCAGCTGGTAGGGCCTCATGGTTTGCCTTGAAGTCTTCAGATGCTTTTGTTGTGTCACCAACTATTGCTACCTCTACAGTGTAGCCACGCTGTTGCAGCAGCCTTGCCACAGCTAGTCCATCGCCACCGTTGTTTCCTGGTCCGCAGAAAATACACACTGGCTTATCAGGCCTGAACTTGTTCTCGAACCAGCAGGTAAAAGCTTTGGCAGCACGTTCCATTAACTCAACAGAAGCAATGCCTTCCTGTGCAATGGTTACTTTGTCGGCTTCTCTGGTTTGGGCAGCAGTCAGAATTTTCATAGCATCCGGGTTGAGTGGTGAGTGGTTAGGCAGATGTACGTGAGCACCGGCATCCGCGATACTAAAGTTCGCAAGGAAGCCCCTGAGGCATTTAAATCTAAATATCCCTCCGGAAGGGCAAATTCATTAGAATAATTTTGTTGCTTAGTATTAAATGGCCGATCCGGTATTTCGCTGGATGTGCCGCTCCTGCGAGTGACTGGAGTAAGCAGAAAAACTGGTGCATCAAACTTGAGAAAATTTAACATCTAAACCCTGGTATTTAAAATCTCCAAAAGGCCTCAGGAAGGCCATTTTCATTAGCAGAATTTAAATGGACTGAGAAAACAAGGGCAGGAAGTTTAATACATCCGTGGCAGCTCAATTCCTTTTATTTTCCGGTACAGTCCAAGTGCGGCTTGGTCGGTAAGGCTGGTAACATAATCGGTAAAGTGAATAATGCGATCGTAGTCGGTTGCGGTGCTAGGGAGTTGCAGGTACTGAGGCGGTATAAGCGCAGCCAGCTTGCGGTGGTGCTTCGATTCTGGTTTGAAAACGGCCTTCATGCAAGCGTCTAATAATCCGCCCAGCACCTCAAAGCCAGCGGCTTCTATCTCCAGCACCGGTTTGTTGTTATAAATCAGGTTTACAGAGAGCTTGCTTATTTCATCCAGCACCAGCTTGCACTCCAGTTCGTTTATAAGTGGCTTATCGTAAGTGCCGGCCAAAATCTCCTCCTCATGCTGCAGAAAAATGGAGGCTGTCTCATTTATCAACTTGCCGATAATGCGTGCCCTCACAAAGCCGAGCTCCTCTCGCCAGTCGTAAAACGTGAGGCGTGACACCCGGTCAGGTGCATCGTTGAGGATCTGGCGCAGTAGCGACATGCCTTTTTCCTGTGGCACCAGCCCCAGCTTCAGGCCATCTTCAAAGTCGATAATACGATAACAAATATCATCGGCGGCCTCTACCAGAAAGGCCAGCGGGTGCCGGTGAAAGAACACCTGATCCTCCTGGCCTTTAGAAAGCAAACCTAATTCTGTGGCAATGGTTTGGAACCACTGGCGTTCTGATTGAAAAAAGCCATATTTCTTCTCACTGGTGTTTTTAGTGCCCGCTATTACAGGCAACGACTCTTTCGGGTATTTGGTAAAGGTAGCCAGCGTGGTATAGGTGAGGCTCAGGCCGCCAGGCATGTTACAATGGGCCGGATAGGTGTAGGTAAGTACCCTAAAACCGGCAGCGTTGCCTTCGAAGCGGTGCAAATCTGCTTTTTGGGCATCTGTGAGCTGCTGCAGAAAAGGCTTTGCCGCATCGCTCAGAAAATAAGCCGATATGGCATCTTCGCCGGAGTGGCCAAACGGAGGGTTTCCAATGTCGTGAGCCAGGCAGGCAGCAGCTACTACATCACCAAAGTCGGCCTCTTGTATATGTTTCTCAAGTGCCAGCTGAGGGTGTCGCTCCAATATGCTTTTGCCTACAATACGACCCAACGACCGGCCCACCACTGAGGCTTCGAGGCTGTGGGTAAGGCGGGTGTGCACAAAGTCGCTTTCGGGCATTGGCATTACCTGGGTTTTGTTCTGCAACCTCCTGAAGGCGGAAGAGAATACAATTCGGTCATAGTCGCGCTGAAACTCACCTCGTACCGATTCGTCTGTTCCATATTTCTCCGAATCTGCCGCTGACTGGTACCGCTTTTTGGAGATCAGTTTTTCCCAGGTAGTGCTTGTTTGTTGCATAGAGCTCGCAAATTTATATTTCGTGTAAAGTTACACGATCTTGCCCATTCTAACTTCATAAACCAGTTGGAGCTGTATTAGCAGAAAGAAAATCGGGTGGCCGTAACTTTCTATTTGCATCTTTTATTGCTAGCATCTTTTACATTAGGCTAGGCGGCCAAATTAATTTTGTGGAGCATTTTATCAGGTATAATAGCTGGCGGCATAGTTTCTTAGTTTGAACTACGGTTTTTATGTTACTTTTTATATATTTTAAAATCAGGTTTTGTGGCTAAATAATCCCGTTTTGTAAATTTATAGTGTAAAATGGTAACAAAATTTATGAGGAGAATATGTTACTTTTTGCTATAAATTTGCCTTTTATTTAAGCCGTGAGATGAGCACCTTTGATAACATAAACCGGTCCCTTTCCAAGCTACAAACTTAATATGCGCCGCAACCTAACAATAACAAATAGTGCAGACACCTATTTGTTGTTCTTGGACATGAACAGAAAACAAACGAAAAGGCCAGCTGCAGAGCTGGCCTTTTAATTTTTAGTCTCAGGTGCTTTTGCTGTTTAAAGCTTTATTACTTTTACTTCTCCGCTACGGTCACCATAGGTCCACCTCAGAATGTACATGCCAGCCGCCAGGTTATGCATATCTACCTCAACAGGAGCATTGATGCTCGAAAATTCGGCTGTAAAGATTTTGTGCAGCTTTCCGGTATAATCATATAGCTTAAAATCAATAGTGGCGTCATCTTCTACCAGAAATTGCAGGTTAAGAGTCTGGTTTTCTACCTGAATAGGGTTGGGGTACACGAGCAGTTCCTGCGAATCGAGCGGGTTCAGCACACGTACCCTGCTGGAGAAGGCTGAGGTGTTGTTTCTATAAACCACCCGTAGCCTGTAGAAACTCTCCTTCCGCAGCGGTTCAGGATCGTTATAAGAGTAGCTGGTGGAACTGGCGGCGGGCACAGTGCCAAGTTCCGTCCAGGTAATGCCGTCGGGGCTTCGCTGTACTATAAAAGATCCGAGGTTCGAGGTTGTATTGGTCGTCCAGGTTACGGCCACTGTGCCTGCCGCTGTAAAAGCCGCCCGTAAGGTGCTTATCTCTTCGGCGAGGTTGCAGTCGGCATCGGTTTTGGCAATCATGGGCGGTTCCTGGCAGATGTTGGCAACCAAACTACCAGTCATTACAAAGTTTGCACCAGTTATATCGTTGCTGCTGAGGTCCAAGTTCTGAGCCTGCGACTCCACTGCATGATGCATAACTGCCCGTGGCAGAATAACGTGCCCTAGCTGGTGCGCATGCCCTAATTCGTGGAGCATAACCGTTTCGAAATCGAATTGGCCTCTGCCAGGGCCGTTGGGGCCATATTGCCAGTTTATGGCGCTGTTTATCTGCATATCAAACTCACTTACCCAAAGCAGTGTATCGTTACCGCTGCGGCAGCCTTCGTAACGGCTCACGGTGCTGGCTAACACATTTTGTCCTACCTGCGAGCTGGGTACAAAGTTTACTGTAATAATATCGTCGTCAATAGCCTCTGCTATGGAGGTGTTAGAGCCTATTCGCCAGTTTATGCGGGTGTTACAGATCCAGTTGTTCATGGCACGTTTAAAACCCTCCTGCGCTGCCGCCCTGGATTGCATGCCTGGCCCGAAGCGAATGGTATAGCCTCCTGATCCGTTTACATTGGTTAAAATAGGCCTGAAAGAGCGGGTGCCGTTATCGAAGGCAAGGTTAGAGTATACAAAAGGAATGCTGAGGCTACCGATGCTGGTGGCATTGTTTCCATCAGCAGCCGTAACCCTGATCTGACCGGAGCCGGCGGTGCCGCCATTTTCTCCATAAGATGGTAGCTGCACCCGAATCTGCGTATTAGACCACGAAATATAATCGCGCGGGAGAGGCTTGATCCAGGTAGAACCGCCATCATCGGCATTGCGGAACTCTACATAACCATCGCCACGGCTGTTGCCAAAGTCCCTTCCGTTAATAGTAATAATGGCGCCGGTACCGGCACTGGCTTCTGTAGGCGTAAAATTTGTAATAGCAGGCAAAAGTAATGTCTGCTGCTCTCGTAGCTGCTGCAGGTTTGTAGCCTCGCGCAGCCTCTGGTTATCAGATAGCGTTCTGAAAGTTGTGCCGGTGCTGGCCGAAATGGTATTGTAAAGCTCCTGAGCAGAGTTGTACTCGTAGAAAACATCCTTTGCCGTACCTTGCTTTAGGTCGTATTGCACAAAACCCTGCTGGCTTCCGTAGGCGCGCACCTTGTGGCGTTGGTTACCCGGTGTTCTTTGCTGCTGTTGCTCACCTGTTAAAAAGAATAAACCTTGCTGTCCGCGCTTCAGTTTAAGGGCAGCCGAAAAAACATGCACTTTAAAACCGATCTGCCCTCCTTCTGTTATTAGTTCTAGCTGCTCTTCCTGTACATCGCCTTTAAAGACCTTATATACTTTAATAATGTTCGAAGTATAGATGTTATGCTGGTTCTCGTCCCAAAACGATTGCTGCGACACAATTTCTCCTTCTACAATGGTGCTTGCTCCTTTTGTGCGCTCACCAAGAGGCATTGGAATAAAATGATGCGTGTCGTTGGCGAAGCTGCTTCCTGGTAACAAGAGCAAAATCAAAAAAATACACGTAAGGCTATTTCTTTTGGAAAGGTTTCTTAAAAAGTAAAAGTTGGTCATAGATACAATAGGATTTTGTATTTTGGGGATGGTATGAGTAAGGATGCAGGAGAACAGCTACCCACCTGATATTCTATTTTGCTGCGAATATATATTTTAAAAGCGTTACTTCTGGTGGCCGTCTGTTTTTACGGAAAAGATACTGCAGACGGATAAATCGCAATTTAGTTTAATTAGAAAAAGAACAGCCCCTCATTTAAAAAAATGCATGTCAGAATGATCTTCTTTTGTTCGTAAGTAATTGACTGTGTGACAGGTGTATTGGTTTTTGTTTTTGAAGTTTGTTACAGGAGCTTATAAAAGTGCTAAAACACTAAAGCCCGGACCGTAAACAACAACGTTTGCGATCCGGGCTTTAGTGTATATAGTGCTGGTTAGTCTCGTATTATAGTCGAAGAGCTTTTGTCCTGAATGTGGAAGTCGAAGCTTTTGCCTTCCTTGTCTTTCAGCAGGTTTCGGTATTTTTTGTGTACCTCTTCCGGTTGTTTTTTACCATTGATATACATCGAGTTTTCATCTATTTTAAGATTTAGGTGTGGAGTGTTCTCCTCCAGCAGCTTATCCTTTACCATCTCTTTCTTTGCATTCTCCAGCAGCTGGTTAGTTTCTTCCCGTATCTTCATGCTTTCCTCGTGTTTTACCATAGCCTCCTCGCGCAGCTGCTCGCTGCGCTCATGCTGCTGCTGGGCCTGCTCACGGTGGCGCATAACCTGCGCCTGCTCCATTGCAGTGCTGTGACGGCCAGGCAAAAGCCTTGCGCCTGGGGTTCTCAAGGGTCTCCCGGTTTGTTGCTGATAATAAATGGCGTCCTCCTGGTACTGCTTCATATCCTCTTCGTACTGCTTTATTTCCTGCTCATACGCCTTCATTTGCTGTTGATATGCTTTCCTGTCTTTTTCTGATACACCCGGAGCAAGGGGGGCAACAGGAGGAACAGGCGGCATGGGTGGCACCAGTATATGAACGTCAGGTAGAGGAGGAGCAGGAGGCAGGGGAGGTGCTGGGGGAGCAGGTGGCATTTCAAAACGGAAGTGGGTACTGTCGCCCTCCTGCGTCTGATAGTGGTAGCTGTACACCACGCGCTGGTTTCGAGCTTTTTCTGCGGAGGTGCGGGCAGCCTCCATGGCTGTGTTTACTTCTTCGCGGGTAGCTTTAGGAGCTTTTTGAGTTGCTTTCAGGCGCTGGTCCAGGAGGTTGGTATAGGCCGGAATGTCTTTTTTAGGAATGCGCTTCCCGTTTACATACAACTCGGTTACTTCTCCTTTCTTATTTTTGATAATAACGACATCGTCACCTTTTCCTGCGTCGTCCTGCAGCTTGTATACAAAGGCCTGCGTGGTTTCTTTTGCAGAATTGGGATGAGTAGTTGGTGGCAGTAAGATAGTCTTCTCTGTAAAAGGAACTGCTTCTGGAGTGGCAGGCTTAAAGCTGGCCATAGCACCCACCGACAGTACCGACAACCCCACCACCATAATGAGTGCCGCCATAAACCCTTCTGAAAAAGTTGGCCGCAGAGCAGGTTTGTTAACTAGCCTTTTAATGCGGTGCAGCAGCGAGCCGCTTTTGCCAGATACAGCCATCACCATGGCCGGAGCAGCCGGTAATCTCATGGCCTCCAGTTCAGCCAGAGCGCGGGCGTAGGTAAGAGGGTTGCCGCACAAAGCTACTGCCAGGTCGTCGCAGCAGTGTTCGCGTTCTGCCCGCACTACTGCCGACATCCACCACATGGCCGGATGGTAAAAGAACAGCAGATCCACCACCGATTGTAGCAGGTTCAGCAAATAATCTTTGCGGAGTATATGGGCCAGCTCATGTGCCAGTATAGCCTCTACCTGCGCCTGCGACAGCCCTGTAACGGCACCAACAGGCAGTAGAATTACCGGCTTCAGGTAGCCGATGGTTAGCGGAACCTGCACCAGTGCCGACTCTACCAGTTTTACAGTTTTATCTACACCCAAGGCATTGCTCAAAATAGCTGCCTTTTGTTGCCAGTGCTCGCCTAGCAAGGTGGTACGGTAGTGGCGCAGACGCTGGGTATAGGCAAGTCCGCCCAGGAACCGAAGCAGCATCACGAGCATTCCCATAAGCCAAACGGTTACTATCAGCGGCAGGTGCTGGTCGAAGTATCTGTTTGCTACTGCCAATGGGCCTTCTTCGGCTGTTACCGGGTTTGCCTGGTAAAGAGCCGGTGCAGCAGTTCCTATTTGGGTAACCTGTATGGGAGCAGCTATTGGGTTTGGTGCCGGAACTGTGCTGTAATACCACCCAAAGGTTACCACCGAGAGCAGGAGTTGCAGCAGCAAAGCGCCTCCTGCTATGTTGTAGCGTAGGGTGGCAGCGTGCCGCTGCAGCAATACTAGCAGCAAGCCGAGCACCAGGGCCACCAGGGCGCCTTGCCATAGCGAGTGCAGAAGCGTCCAGCCGAGGGCATGCACCAGCGCTTCAGAAAATAAATTGGCTATAAAATTCATGGCTTACCTCCTTCCAGTTTGTCAAGTAAGTTTCTTATTTCATCTAATTCTTCCTGCGATGTTTCGCGATTGCCGAGGGCCTGCATCACCAGCTTAGATGCAGAGCCGCGGAAGGCGGTGTCCAGGAAGCGGTCGAGGAGCTTGCGCTGAGTATCCTCTTCCTGCAGCAACGGGTGGTAAATATGTGTACGGCTCGATTTGTCGGGGGCTAGCATACCTTTTTCTGTCATAATCTGCATGAACTTAAGGGTAGTGGTGTAGCCAACCTCCTTTGTCTTGTTGAGCTCTTCGTTTACAAACCTGACGGTAGAGGGCCCATGCTGCCACAGCAATTGGAGTATCTCCAGTTCTGCTTCTGTTAGTTTTTGAGATGGTTCTGTGCTCATAGTTTTATTTGTACTAAGGTAATGTTCAGCTGACTCTATGCTAATGTACGAATGTTTTCGTAAAAGGAAAATGTATCTACGATATTTTTCGTATTTCTTTTTGTTTAGCAGCGTTAGTCTGTGAGGCTATGAGTATCTGTAAAGCTTTTTTGCCTCCGGAAGGCCATTTTCATTAGCAGAATTTACCTATAGTAATATGCAAAGTGCAGCTGGCGGAGGTGTTTGCAATGCAGCTACAGGAGCACCGCATTTTTTTGGCTAGCTACCGCACCATAAGGGCCACCTACTTTATTGACTTAATGCTGTGCCAGGGCAGATTTTATCATGATAAACTCGTTGATGTTATCGAGGTTGATAACGCCGGCCAGTTGGCCGTTTTCGAGTACGGGGAAGAGTGGAGCTTTGGTTTTTTGGAGTTCAGCATAGGCCTCAGAAAGCTTGTCGTGCACATCAAAGGTTCTGGTGCCTGGTGTCATAATGTTTGCTACAGGCGTGTGCATCTGGTCGTTTTTAACGGCTTCAATCAATTGTGCTCTGGTGAGTGTGCCTATAACTTGCCCCTGCTGCTCTACCACAAACTCATGTTCGGAGCCTTGCAGCAGCTTGCCCAAGGCTTCTCTTACTGTCTCAGCCGGAGAGAGTGCCACAAAGTGGGTCATCATGCCTTCGCGTACCCGGTGGCCCCGCAGGTAGTCGAGGTGCTGCACCATAATGTTTTCTGAATGCGCTCCAAAAAAGACAAAGATGCCGATCAGGATCAGGAATGGGTTGTAAAAGAAGCCAATAAACACAAAGAACATGGCCAGTAGCTGACCCAGGTTGGCTGCAATCTGAGTAGCACGCACACGACCTAACTTAAATGCTAATAGTGCTCGCAGCACCCGGCCGCCATCCATAGGGAAGGCCGGAATAGCATTGAAGAAAACCAGCATCAGGTTCACGAAAAACAGGAGGTACAGGAAGTTCGCCGGACTGATAGGTGTTAAAAATTCCTGAGGAGGTACCTCGCGCATAGGGGGCAGCACCAGGTACAGCACAAGTGCAATGACCACGTTTACAGCCGGCCCGGCAATGGCTATCAGCAGTTCCTGCTTTGGCTTTTTTGGCATTCGTTCCAGGCTGGCCACGCCACCAATGGGCAGCAGTGTGATCATTTTAGTATCGATGCCAAACTTCTGTGCGGTAAGCGAGTGACCCAGCTCGTGCAGTACTACACAAACAAAAATGGTGAGTACAAAGGCAACCGAAAGCAAAGTGGTTGCTGCATCGCTGCCGCGCTTCATTTCAGAAAACACAATCCAGCCGATCAGGATCAGGAATGTCCAGTGCACCAGTATTTTGATGCCAGCTATTCTGCCTAAGTTTAAGGACCATTTCATATGCTGCTAAAACGTTTTGCCTATACTTGTAACGGGAGTTGTAGACAAAAGGCTGCTTAAAATCGGGTGCAATGGATAGTGGCTTCTCCCGGCTTTCTTCCGCTTTTTGTCCTCCTGGAAGGATCTTGTGGGCGAGAGCCAACAGCAGTCGCTACTAGTGATCTTTTTGGTCTAGGTTCGCATTTCCTCACTAGCGCGAGCTTGTAGCTCGTACTTTCATGCCAACGGTTTCACGTAATAGCGTGGGCGAGAACCTTTAGCAGTGGCTATAGGCGTTTAAGTCTAAGTTCGCATAGCTTATTTTCTTGCTGCGACAGTTGTGGCTATTTGTTTCATTGCCTGCTTTCTTGTTCTTTTTGTCTTGATACAAAAAGAACCAAAAAAATCAAGACGCTAAAAATTCGCTGAACGCTCAGACAGTTTAGCGCCAATTCGTGCACCTGGCAGAAGGCGTATGCGCTGTAGCCTACTGCCGCAATACATTACACAGGATTAGCCTTTGAAACTCCTCTAATGAAATTGGCCTTCCAGAGGCAAAAAAGCTATTCACAACATTAGGCTTGGCTTTGATCTGCTTTGCCCAAACACTCGCAGGAGCTGCGCACACTGCGAGGTCTTTTATACTATCTTCCAATGACAATTTAACCATTAAGCCATTTAACAATCAGTAACAAACAATCAGCAACCAACCCAAATTCCTCTAATGAAAAAGGCCTTTCAGAGCAAAATGAGCTCTGAAAGGCCTAGGCTTGCTTACCGTTTCACTTCGAAGCTGGTAAATTGAGCTAACTGCTCTAGTTGCTGTACGGTTACCTTGTCTACGCGGGCGCGGCTGGGGCCTTGGTGTGCCCATTCTTCCAGTTTTTTCAATGCCTCTGGGGCGCCTTCAGCCTCTATGTACACTGTGCCATCGGGTTCGTTCTGCACAAAGCCTGTTAAGCCTAATTCCTGCGCTTTGTCTTTGGTGCTGGCCCTAAAGAACACGCCATGTACCTTGCCGTGTACCCGAAGGGCCAGATGCTGTTTGCTGTCGCTCATGGTGCTTACTTTATGTAATAGAGCTAATTTCTAAAAAGTTCGCTCAGGTCGCGGCCGTTGTAGCTAAAGTCTTCGCCTTTCTGTATCAGGTGTTGGGCGTATTTTTTTACTGAGTTAAACTCTTTTTCAAAGCCGAACAAAAGCAAGGAACTGCCACATTTATGGAGCCTGATAGGCCAGTTATGCCAGGTCTGCGAAGGGTCTGGGTTTTCTAGTAGCTTTTCTTCCTGCAGGTTCCAGCCCCAGGCCAGCAGGAGCAGCTCTACGCCTCGCAGGTAGTTACCAATATATTCAGGATCTTGCTTTAATTGCTGCACTTCTTCTTCCATCACCGTCCAGGCGAAGCCGTGGCTGCTGGGCTTATCCACGGGGAACATCCACCAGTCGTAGTGCGTGTTATGGAAGCTGTTCCAGTCTTTGGCGGCTGCCCATTCCTCAAACTGTAGCAACTGGCTTGCCTGCTTCTCTTTTAGAGCGAGTATGCCTGCAAAACCAGGATCAGTGTTTTTTGTCATATCAGGTAAGTTGGTTTTAATGTGTTTCCGGCCAGCCTTACTGTTGGCTCCAGCTGCAAATATTACGAATTTGATATAAAATCTGCTTTGTGCAACGATAGTTTTTATTTTACGGGTTTTAGCTGCTGTAGATGGGCAAACGCTATGTTCTTCGTGAAACATACCATTTTGCGGCATTTTATTTCTTGCTGAGGGGTGATCTAATGACTGAATTAGCTGCTTATGTGTAAGATAAATTGCATCTTTAGTCTTTACTGAACCTACAACATCTACAATGGAAAATTAAGTGTATGTCATTACTATTCAACAATTTTAAAAGCTGGGAGCAGCACTGTGCTGCAACTGGCGAGCTGCTCTACCAGCCGGTGCTGGCTTACGAGATAGAGCAGAAAGGGCGCACCGAATCCTTTATTTGGGAGAACCTGGCGCGTGCCTACAATGTGATGAAAGATGCCGTAAAAACCGGCTTGACAGATGACATGCGTTCCCGGTCTGGCATGGTGAACAACAGCGGCAAGAAAGTGGCCAATGCGCCGGTAACAGTGCTATCAGGGGAGTTTCAGATGCTGGTGGCGCGGGCGCTGAGTGCCAAGGAAGTAAATTCCTGCATGGGGCGTGTGGTGGCGGCTCCTACGGCTGGTGCTTCGGGCATTTTGCCAGGCACGCTTACTACGCTGCAGGACCTGCACCACCTGCCCGACCGCAAGATACACGAAGGTTTACTGGTGGCCGCAGGCATCGCGTTAATAATTGAGCAGAATGCCTCGCTGGCAGGTGCCGTAGGTGGTTGCCAGGCCGAAACAGGCAGTGCTGCAGCCATGGCGTCTGGGGCTATTGTATATTGCCTTGGAGGTAGCGTGGAGCAGGTGTTTACGGCTGTTGCTGTTACCATACAGTGTATGCTGGGCTTGGTGTGTGACCCGGTGGCGGGGCTGGTAGAGGTGCCGTGCATCGTGCGCAATGCTAGTGCGGCTGCCATTGCCTTTTCGTCGGCGCAAATGGCGCTGGCGGGTGTTAATGCCGTTATTCCGGTAGATGAGTGTGTGGCAGCACTTGGCGAGGTAGGCGAGAGCATGGAGCGACGCTACAAAGAGACAGCAGAAGGCGGACTAGCTAACACGCCCAAAGCCCGCGAAATAGAAAAGCTGGTGCTGGTGCAGGATGTGGATATTCTGCCGGACGAGCCGGAGGAACCATAGCACTGGTCAGGCAAAAATATTGGGCTACAACGTATCAGCTCCTCTTGCCGCGTGGTGCAAGAGGAGCTGACATAGTTTGTAATAAGGAGGCTACTAAATAATGCTGATTTGTCTGGAGATGCTTTCTTCCAGCGAAATTAGGGTTTCGGTACGCGATACGCCCGGAATTGCCTGCATCTTTTCGTTCAGAACTTCACGCAGGTGCTTGGTGTCGCGGCAGATTAATTTCACAAACATGCTGTAAGAACCTGTGGTATAATGCAGCTCCACGATCTCCGGAATCTGGCGCATCAGCTCCTGTGCTTCTTTATAGGCAGACCCCTTTTCGAGGTAAACCCCGATAAAGGCGCAGATATCAAAACCAATAGCAGACGGGTTTATAAGCAGCTGAGATCCGGTTACTACCCCCATCTCCGTTAACTTTTTCATCCGCACGTGAATGGTGCCACCAGAAACATTAAGTTCTTTTGCTATATCGGTATAAGCACGAGTTACATCCTGCATGAGCAGTCGTAAAATCTGGCGGTCCAGATTGTCAATTTCATAATTCATGTTGATCTAAAGCTTTTTAATACTTTGCTTTTGATAAAATTTAGGCAAAAGGTATGGTAATATTTTAATAATAAAAAATAAAATTTGATATTTTGGTAAAAGTATGCAAATTATTAAAGCCAAAACAGGCCTTTCGTTATTAATTTGATAAAATTTTACGGTGAAGACCTCTTGCTGCGCTTTGGTAAGTTATCATCAACACAAATATGTGAAAATTGGTATATAAGGAGGCTTCAGGTGCGCGTATAATCCTGCTCCGTCACTTCCGTTACCTTTCTTATAATAAAAATTTATCTGGGAAGCCCTTAACCTTTGTGGCTCTGAAATGCCTCTGGAAGGGCCCTTTTATTAGAGGAATTGTATTAAGCTAAAATGCTGGCACCTGTTGCTGAAAAGTGGATAAAAGAAAAGAGCCTGCTGGTATGGTTACAGCAGGCTCTTTTCTTTTATTATCTTCTTTCTTTCCAGAGTTGGTTAAACGATTTGGGCGCCACCACAAGCGGCTCCCGGCGTTTGCTCCAGGTATCTTTCAGTACATATTTGAGCACATACGATTTTATGCTGGCCGGTGCCAGGTTCAGCAACCTGCGGCTTTTCATGGCTTTTGTCCAGAGTTTAAAGGCCGTTGTTTCCTGCTTGTCGGCCATGCCCATTTCTACGCTTTGCTTCCGGTTGAGCAGGAGCAGGTTGTGTATGTTTATTTTTACGGGGCATACTGAGGTGCAGGCACCACAGAGGGAGCTGGCATAACTTAAGTGTTTGTTTTCGGACATGCCGTTGAGGTGCGGCGTAATAACAGAGCCAATAGGGCCACTGTAGGTGCTCTCGTAGGTATGGCCACCAATGTTTTTGTACACCGGGCAAATGTTAAGGCAGGCACCGCAACGGATGCAGTTCAGGGCCTCACGCTTCTCGGGCAAGGCCAGCAACTCGGTGCGGCCGTTGTCGAGCAGGATCACGTACATCTCTTCAGGGCCGTCTGTTTCGTGTGGCTGGCGCGGACCAGTTAGTACAGTATTGTATACCGTTACATTCTGGCCGGTGCCGCTGGTGCTGAGCAGGGGCCAGAACAGGTCCAGGTCCATAATGGAAGGCAGCATTTTTTCGATGCCCACCACGGCAATGTGCGTTTTGGGGAAGGTGGTGGAGAGCCTGCCGTTTCCTTCGTTTTCGGTAATGGCTACTCCGCCTACATCTGCCAGCAAAAAGTTGCCGCCTGTAATACCCACTTCCGCCGCTGTATATTTGGCCCGAAGCAGCTTGCGGGCTGTGAGCACCAGTTCCTGGGCATCTTCGGTGGGCGCAATTTTTAGTTTACGAACAAATAGGTCGGCAATGTCTTTTTTAGACATGTGCATGGCTGGCGTTACGATATGGTAAGGCCGCTGTTCAGCCAGCTGCACTATATATTCGCCCAGGTCGGTTTCTACTACCTCTATGCCATTCTTCTCCAGGAAATCGTTCATGTGTATTTCCTCGGTGATCATAGACTTAGACTTCACCACCGACCGTGCCCGCTTGCGCTTCATAATGTTGCCGATTTCCCGTAGCGCTTCCTCTGAGTCGCGCGCCCAAATAACCTTTCCGCCCCGAGCTGCAAAATTCGACTCAAACTCCATCAGGTACTTGTCGAGGTTATTGATCACGTTGGTTTTGATATAGGAAGCGCGCTCCCTGGCCAGCTCGTGGTCTGTGTATTGGGTGAGGCCGCGTTGCACCGCCGCATTATATTTACCAATATTAAACCGGATAGTAGCCCGGTGATTCAGATCAAATGACTTTGTTTCTGCATCCTGCAAAAACTGTTTTAATTTACTCATAGAAATTCTCCTACACTTTTTCCCTGGTAGTAACTTTATCAGGAACTCCTAACAAAGAGAAAATAATTTTAAAGATAACGAAAGAATATTTCTTTGCGATACTCTCTGCCTCACTTATAAATAGTTGCGCCTGCCTCATCGCCAGTAAACAGGGCGCTGAACCTTAAGAGAGAACAAAGTAGAATTTTCAAAAATAGAGGATACGTATAAAGTCGCTTTTCAGACAAGCAGAAATATGTCAGGTAGTTTTTAAGCCTAAAGCATTAGCGATTCTGAAATAACATTTTGCAGGATTTATTCTAATGAAATGGCCCTTCAGGAGTTATAAAATGCATTTTTGTATTAATAGGTCTTTGGGTAAGATATGGGCTGAGGCTGGTAAGCTGAAGCAGGTTCTGAGGAAGCAAAGGCAGAATATATATTTTTTAGATTATTTTTAATGAATGTTTGTTAGTGAGATAAAATTTGTACATCTTTAGCACAAGAAGGTTGTTGAGTAAAGAGTTTAGTTTAGTTAGATTAGTTTTGGGTGCTTTTTAAGCCGGGGCGGTATTCTGTCCCGGCTTATTAGCTTTTCAGGCTCCAGGTATGTCCTCTCCCGCCAGGTTCAAACAGCAATCAAATTCTTCTAATCAAATTGCCCTTCCAGAGGCTAATAAGATCTTTTGCCTTTAGGGCACAAAAAAACACCCTGCCGCACAGGGTGTTTTTTTGTTTGCAAGCAATCGGGAACTTCCGGCTCTGGAAACTATTTTTTATTGCTGTCTACCACAATGCGGTTTTCGCGGTTGGCCAGCTCCCAGGTAACATGAAAAGCCAGGCGGGCTACTTTCTCGGCGCTCTCAAAAATCATTTTATCTACCGAGTCTGTTACTTTGTGGTAATCGTCGTGCACGCCGTTAAAATAGAAAATAATTGGAATGCCGTGCTTGGCGAAATTATAGTGGTCGGAGCGATAGTAGAAGCGGTTCGGGTCGTTTTCATCGTTAAAAGTATAGTCGAGCTTCAGGTTTACGTGTTGTTGGTTCGCCTCCTCGTTTATCTGGTGCAACTCCGACGACAGCTTGTCTGACCCGATTACGTAGATGTAGTTGCTGTCGTTGGTCTTTTCGTAGGTGTAGTCCATGCGGCCGATCATGTCTATGTTCACGTTGGCTACAGTGTTGGCCAGCGGGAATACAGGGTTCTCGGAATAGTACTCTGATCCGAGCAAGCCTTTTTCTTCGGCTGTAACAGTCATAAACAAGATGCTGCGGCGAGGACCATAACCATCCTTCTTGGCCAGGGCAAATGCCTCTGCCAGTTCTATCACGGCTACTGTGCCGGAGCCATCGTCGTTAGCACCGTTAAATATCTGGTCGCCTGCCAAGGTTGTGTCTACGCCTACGTGGTCATAGTGGGCAGTCACTACTATTACTTCCTCTTTCTTATCGGTTCCTTCTATAAAGCCCAGCACGTTTTCGGTTGGCACAGGCTCACTCAGGCGCTCCGTTCTTATTTTAATATCTTTTATAGCGGTAAAAGTAGCGGAAGTCGGTTTGCCAGCCTTTGCCACTGCTTTGGCGTAATCAGTCATTTTTCCGGGAGTGGTACCAAGTAAGGCAGCACCCACCTGCGGCGATATAAACATGGTGGCAGCAGTTGCCCCTGTTGCTGTGGTGCTCTTAAGGCCGAGAGAAGGTCTGTCGGCTGCGTGCCGGTAGCGGCTGGTTAGGCTGGTAAATTCTTCGGGAGTGGTGCCTGTCACAATCAGCACACTTTTGGCACCGCGCTTGGTGGCTGCATTGCGTTTGGTACGGTAATCGTTGCCCCAGTCGGATGCTTTGTTGGTGCCGCTAACGAGCATATTGCCGTTGCTGCCTTTAGGTTCGCCAGCCAGCACCACCACCATTTTATCTTTTACATCGAGGTTGGTGTAATCGGAGTATTTGGTGTCGTCTATGCCATAGCCCGCAAAAATTACTTCAGCGGCTTGCTCTGTCTGATAAGGAGAGCTACCCAACACAAAGAAATCGCGGCCCATTAAAAATTTCTGCTTGTTTACTGTAATGTAGCCTTCGCCCCACTGTGTCTGCTCCAGCTCAAACTGCTGATAATAAGGGTTGCTGCCTTCTTTTACCGGTCCTGTAAGGCCATCTTCCTTAAACTCGCGGGCAATGTACTCTGCGGCCATTTTCTGGCCTTTGCTGCCCGTGTCGCGGCCTTCGTACTCATCGGAAGCCAGAATGTGCAGGTGCCTGGAAAGGTCAGCAGCCGTAACAGTGGCCGCATAGTCTGGGGCAACTGCCTTAAGTCTGGCGGCATCGGTTACAGGCGCGGCAGGAGCCGTAGTGGAAGAGGTGGTGGTAGTATTGGTAGTAGAGGTAGTGGAGGCACAGCCAGCCGTTAGGGCAGCTACGAGTGCGTACACATACAATAAATTATGCTTCATGGTGTAGATGTAGGTATAGGTGGAGGAGGTATAGTGTTAGAGTTTAGAAATAAGCACGGTGGCAAAGGCGGCAACACCTTCTTTTTTGCCAACAAAGCCGAGCTGCTCTGTGGTGGTGGCTTTAATGGAAATATCTTCTTCTGGTATGTTCATTACTTCGGCCAGGCAGGTTTTCATGGCCGGAATATGTGGGTTTACCTTAGGTTCCTGCAGGCACACCGTAGAATCGATGTTGCCAATTTCATAGCCTTCGCGGGAGAGCAACTGCACCACCTCCTTTAGCAAAATCTTGCTGTCTATGCCTTTGTACTGAGGGTCTTTGTCGGAAAAGTGGAAGCCAATGTCGCGCATGTTGGCGGCACCTAACAGCGCATCGCAAATTACATGGATCAGTACGTCGGCATCGGAGTGGCCAAGGGCGCCGTGGGTGTGCGGAATCTTAATGCCGCCAAGCCAGAAATTGAGCCCTTCGTGCAGTTGGTGCACATCGTAGCCAAAGCCTGTTCTTATCTTCAGTTTCATGAATAGTATAATGTGTTGTAGTTTGCCCACCTGCATGGGGTGGAAAGGAGTAAATTTAGCTTAAAATGTGATTAGGTTGCTATTGTGCCAGCCTTTTCTGGCTTTATACCTGTTGCAGAGTCAAAAAGGTATGAAAAAAATCAGCCAACTGCTGTGTGACAGTTGGCTGATTTTTAAATTAAAAATGTGAAATTATGAATGGCAAAAAGGAAGGCTTTTACTTTTCAAATCGATTAAAACAGCTAGGAAAAGCTAAGTATAGGAAAGGGTTTCCACAGAGGTAACCATCATAATTTCTAATTTGGAAAAATGTTAATCCCATTCGGGCGCAAAGTCGGGTGTTACTACGCGTCGGTTCTGCTCCTTTAGCTTGTCTATCTGGGCCATATCGGCTTGCGTTAGCTCAAAGTCGAAAATCTGGCTGTTTGCTTTCATGTTGGCTTCGCTGGAAGTACGTGGAATGGCAAATACTCCGTCTTGTTGCATCATCCAGCGCAGGGCCACCTGAATTTCGCTTTTACCATACTGCTCACCAATGCTGCGGAGCACTTCGTTCCCGATGATTTCGCCTTGAGCAATGGGGCTGTAGGCGGTGAGGGTAAGGTCTTTGCTGCGCAGGTAGTTATAAAGCTTGGTCTGGTTTATGAGCGGGTGATATTCCACCTGATTGGTTATAATGTCGGCGCCCAGCGCCAGCGTTTGCTCTACAAGCTTAACCGGGAAGTTGCTTACGCCGATATGTTTGCTATAGCCTTTTTCGCGGGCAAGCTGCAATTGCTCTACCGTTTCTGCCAGCGGCACCTCAGGGTTAGGCCAGTGTATGAGCAGCAGATCTACGTAATCGGTTTTGAGTTTTCGAAGGCTTTCTTCTACCGATGGCAGAAAATCCTTCCTCGTCATTTTATCGAGCCAGACTTTGGTAGTCAGAAAAATGTTGTCGCGGTCTACGCCTGATGCCTTTATGGCGCTGCCGACCGGTGCTTCGTTTTGGTATATCTGTGCAGTATCTATGTGATGGTAACCTTCAGAAATGGCTGCGCCTACCATGCGGAGGGCTGTTTTTTCGTCGAGGTACAAAGTGCCAAAGCCTAGAGCTGGTATAGCGGTGCCTTTTATGGTTATATGCTTCATGTATCGGAATATATAGGTTGAATAAATATGGTGAGGCAGTCCTTGCTTTTAGCCTCTCAGCTTATCCAGCAGCTCGCTTGCCTGCACGGCCTCCTGCTGACTCAGGTTATGAAACTGCGCCAGCAACTGCGGAAAACTGTTGTCTACCTGCTGCAGCTTCTCAAGGCCTTTTTCAGTAATGCGTACCTCTATCATGCGGCGGTTGTCGGGGCAGATAACCCTGGTAACATAGCCTTTCTCTATCAGTTTATCGACCAAGCGGGTTACGTTGGAGTTGCGGTCTACCATACGATCCTGAATCTCACCGAAACAAACCGGTTTTGGGTGCTGCCCCCTCAGTATGGCTAACACATTGTGCTGTTGCAGTGTGAGGTCCAGCTCCTTAAAAAAAGGCATCACCTGCTGGTTTACCCAATTATTGGTGAACAGCAGGTTGGCAAGCAGACGGCGGTAATCATCTTTAAAATCTTTCTGATGTAGTTCGTCTTCTATCCGCATGGCTGTATGAAATGTGGTGCAAAAGTAGTTGTGTTGTTTGTATATACAAATGTTTGGGCTGAAAAGTTTAAAATAGAGCGGCCTCCTAGTTTTGTTTAGTACTAAATAAGCTCCGGAAGGCCTTTTTCATTAGAGGAATTCAGTTAATGCAGTAATGATCTAATGTGCTGCTGTGAAAATTTAGAGGTGTGAAAATGAGTTGGAAGGTATTAGCAGCGTGCGCAGCTCCTGCAAGCGTTTGGGCAAAGCAGACCAAAGCTAACCAAAGCTAACCCTAATGCCCCAAATAACTTCTCTGCCTCTGGAAGGCCTTTTTCATTAGAAGAATTTCAGTTAAGACTTACTAAAGGCAAGGTTTTGCGGCAGGAGGCAACGAAGAGAGCACAAATGCCAGGTGCACCTATTGACGATTTTTTGTTGGGGGAAGGGGCCCTCTTCAAAGAGCGTTCAGCAAGTGGGGGTGTAGGGGCCCCCTTTGGACAAAATCGTCTTGATTTTTTTGGTTCTTTTTGTATCAAGACAAAAAGAACAAGAAAGCCAGCAATGAAACAGCTTCACTCCAAAGTCACAGAAAGAAAACAACTATGCGACCTTAGACTTAAAAGCCACTAGCCATTGTTGATGCCTCTACTCACAAGACCCTTTAAAATGACATAGAGAAAAGAGCTGGGGAAAAAGAATAAGGCAGAATTATAGCCAGAAAACAACAAAGCCGCAACAGGTAAAACTGCAGCGGCTCTGTGAGATTTTATGGTGAAACGGATGCAGTAGCTTACGCTACGGCTTCTGCTTTCTTTTCAGCTTGGTAAAGCAGGGTAGAGCAGTTGTTGGGGTTCAGTACCTGCCGGGCAAGGCGCAGGACATCATCCGGTGTAACAGCCTGTACTTTCTCTCCTTCGAGATTTACGTGGTTGGCATCGCCGAGCAATTTGCCATAAGCCAGGTTCATGGCGCGGTTCAGGAGGTCTACTTCGGAATACACAATGCTGGTTTCGGCTTGGTTTTTAACTTTGTTCAGCTCTTCCTCCTCTACCAGGTTATCTATTATCTGCTGGTTTATGGCCTCAATTGCCGCATTGGCCTCCTGCAGGTCTACACCTTCATTTAGTTTGCCCTGTATAATGAGCAGCCCGGGCTCTACGGAGCCGGTTACAGAAGCCGAAATCGAATTAAATAGTTTCCGTTCTTTTACCAGCTCGTTGTATAGCCTCGACGATTTCCCTCTTCCCAGAATATCGCTTACCAGGTCCGCAGCATAGTAGTCGTGGTGGGTACGGGCGGGCATGTGGTAGGCTTTGTAGATAGCACTGAGCGGCACATCGGCTGAAATCTCTAAAAGGCGAGCCTCTTGTTGTTTTGGCTCCACCGGCAGGTTACGCTCATATTTAGTGCCTGACGGTATGGGACCGAACCATTTCTCAGTCAGCTCCTTTGCCCGCTCAAAGGTAATGTTGCCTGCCACCACTAAAATAGCGTTGGCCGGTGAATAGTGCTTGTTAAAGAAGGCCTTTACAATATCCATGGTGGCGTTCTCGATGTGCGAAATCTCTTTGCCAATAGTCGCCCATTTGTAGGGGTGCTGCTGGTAAGTCAGCGGACGCAGTTTGAGCCACACATCGCCGTATGGCTGGTTGAGGTAGTTCTGCTTAAACTCTTCCACTACTACCTTACGCTGCACTTCCAGCCCATTTTCACTGAAAGCCAATTCCAGCATCCGGTCCGACTCCAGCCAGAAACCTGTTTCTATGTTCTGAGCGGGTAGCGAGAGGTAATAGTTGGTAATGTCGGGGCTGGTAAAGGCATTGTTCTCGCCACCTACCCGCTGCAACGGCTCGTCATAAACCGGAATGTTTTTGGAACCACTGAACATCAGGTGTTCAAATAAGTGTGCAAAGCCGGTATGTTGTTCGTCCTCGTCGCGTGAGCCTACATTGTAGAGCACGTTAAGCACCGCCATGGGGGTGCTATGGTCTTCGTGCACAATTACCTGCAGGCCATTATCAAGTGTAAATTCTTTATATTTTATCATGTCTTAGGGATGTTAGATGCTAGATATTAGATGCTAGATTTTAATATGGAGACAAATTCATGCCTGACGAATAGGTATACCTCAATCTGATTGATAACGGAAGAAAATAGAACACTGTATTCTTGATGTCTATTATCTATAGTCTAACATCTAATTAAAAGCAAAATTAAAAAATAGCAGCATATTTTCAGGGCTTCTGCGAATACATTAACTTGCCAGATTATAACGAAGTTTAGGTTTTTGGAGATGAATTTCAATCGTAAAGAATATACCGACGACGAATTGCTAGCTCTTTACAAGGCTATACTAAAGCCCCGGATGATAGAAGAGCGGATGCTGGTACTGTTGCGCCAGGGCAAAGTAAGCAAATGGTTTTCGGGCATTGGGCAGGAAGCTATTTCGGTGGGAGCAGCCATGGCCCTGGAGTCAGATGAGTATATATTGCCGCTGCACCGTAACCTGGGCGTGTTCACCAGCCGTCAGGTGCCGCTCGACAAGCTGTTTGCGCAGTTTCAGGGCAAGAAGACCGGCTTTACCAAAGGCAGAGACCGCTCGTTTCATTTCGGCTCCAACGAACACCACATTGTGGGCATGATCTCGCACCTGGGGCCGCAGCTGGCTGTAGCCGACGGCATTGCCCTGGCCGACCTGCTGGAGCAGAAAGAGAAAGTAACGCTGGTGTTTAGTGGAGATGGCGGTGCTTCTGAAGGCGATTTCCATGAGGCGCTGAATGTGGCGGCGGTATGGGGGCTGCCAGTTATCTTTATGATCGAGAACAACGGCTACGGTTTGTCTACTCCCAATAGCGAACAGTTTAAGTTCCGGCACTTTACCGACAAGGGCCCGGCCTACGGCATAGATGCCCTGCAGATAGATGGCAACAACGTGGTAGAGGTATTCGACACCGTGCGCCAGGCCGCAGATAGTATCCGCAAAAGTCCGCGACCTATCTTAATAGAGGCCGTTACTTTCCGGATGCGTGGACACGAGGAAGCCTCCGGTACCAAGTATGTGCCGCAGGAACTGTTCGAGAAATGGGTGAAGAAAGACCCCGTAGTTACCTTTGAAAAGTACCTGCTCGATGAACTGGTGCTGACGCAGAAAACGCTGGACAGCATTCGCGAAGAAATAAAGCAGGAGATTGAACAGGCCTTGGAGACTGCCGGTGCTACGCCTTTGCCAGAAGCCGACCAGCAGGAAGAACTGGCCGACATGTACAAGCCCATTGAGCAGCAGGTAATACAACCTGCCACCGATGCCCGAACAGAGAAACGTTTTGTAGATGCCATTTCAGATGCCTTGCGCCAGAGCATGGAGCGTTACCCGGAGCTGGTGCTGATGGGGCAGGACATTGCCGAATACGGTGGTGTATTTAAAGTGACCGAAGGCTTTGTAGAGACCTTCGGTAAAGAACGCGTACGCAACACCCCGCTTTGCGAATCGGCTATTCTGGGTATTGGCCTGGGCATGTCAGTGCGCGGCAAAAAGAGCATGGTCGAAATGCAGTTCGCCGACTTTGTGAGCAGTGGCTTCAGTCAGATAATAAATAACCTGGCCAAAAGCCACTACCGCTGGGGACAGCACGCCGATGTGGTGGTGCGCATGCCCACGGGAGCCGGGGCCGCCGCCGGGCCTTTTCACTCGCAGAGCAACGAGGCATGGTTTGTGCACACGCCTGGTCTAAAAGTGGTGTACCCATCGTCGCCTTACGATGCCAAAGGTTTGCTGAACGCAGCCCTGGAAGACCCGAACCCAGTCATGTATTTTGAGCACAAGCTTTTGTACAGGGCCGTGTCGCAGGAGATACCAGACGATTATTATACCGTTGAGATCGGAAAGGCAAATTTAGTAGCCTCCGGCGACGATCTATCTATAATTACGTATGGCATGGGTGTGCACTGGGCAAAGCAACTGCAACAGGAAATGACCGATGCTACTTTTGATATTCTGGACCTGCGCTCGCTGCTCCCCTGGGATAAGGAAGCTGTGCGTGCAACAGTAGCCAAAACAGGCCGTGTAATCGTGCTACACGAAGATACTTTAACGGGTGGCATAGGTGGCGAAATAGCTGCCTGGATTGCAGAAAACTGTTTTGAGTTGCTGGATGGTCCTGTTACCCGTGTTGCCAGCCTGGATACTGCCGTGCCTTTTTCGCCACCACTGGAGCAGGAGTTTTTGCCAAAGCAGCGCCTGCGCCAAAAGGTAGAGGCCGTACTAAATTTTTAAATGAACCTACAAGCATATGTTTAAGCCAAAATTTCTGCTTCTCACAGTCCTGATACTGACCCTGCTCGCCGGCTCCGCCTGCCAACGGAAGGGTTTGAAGTGCCCTAAACCAGGCAAATCGAGTGCAACAGTTGGCGGAGGAGGTAAAAGTATAGAAGGCGTGAAGGTGCAGACAGATAAGAATGGCTTAGTAAAGAAAAAAAGAATCTTAAAGATTTTATAGTTTATAACTGTTATCTTAACTTTCAGTATAATTGAGAAAGAGGGATTGGTTATGAATTTTAATAGTAAGAGTATATTTGCCTATATCTTAAGGCCATTAATTGCCTTTCTGCCTGTCTTTCTGGTGCAGTCGGCAGCGGTTGCTCAGATCAGTCATGCTCCTTCTGCGTTTCAGAAAGAGGATGGGCAGTTAGCTGCAAAGCAACAGAAGGAAATAGAAACCATTTACCTGGAAACACACCTGGACAGAGGGGCGAGCAGGCGAAAAGATGAGACCAACAGGCAGAAAGTAATTCGAACTGAAAAGCGTAAATTACGGTTTAATAACAAAGGAAAGGCTGTAAAGCGCAGGCAACTTAAAAACAGCCAGGGCCACAGCCTCATTGATAAATCTTAAATTTAAATAAATATGAATTGGCATCCACTTACAAGTGCAGAACAGTTAGATACAGTTATAGAAGAGTCGAAGAGCACACCAGTGGTTATATTTAAGCATAGCACGTCTTGTTCGATAAGCGCCACCGCTAAAAGCAGATTGGAGCGCCAGTGGGAGAAAGCAGGCGTAGATCATGTTAAACCTTATTACCTGGATTTATTACAATACCGCCCGGTATCCAACGAAATAGCACAGGTTCTGCAAGTGCAGCACGAGTCGCCACAGCTGCTGCTGGTGCAGGATGGTGTTTGTACCTACAATGCCTCGCACCTGGGCATAAATCTGGATGCTCTCAAGAAAAAAGTAACGGCGTAGCACACTAAACGGCCTCTACGCCGGTTGTTTACTTACTGGTACTGAAACGAAACAGATTGTTTTACATCTGGGTGCAGACTCAGCGCCACCGGGCAAGTACGGGCAGCATTTTCGAGCATGGCTTTTTCTTTGTCGCTGTAGTTTACGGCTGGCATTTTAAAGTTAACCACTACCTCTGCAATACGGCGTGGCTCAGCAGACATGATTTTGGTGATGTCCATTTCCATGCCCTCTATATTAATGCCGGTGCGGTTTGCCATAATACCCATAATGGTCATCATGCAGCTGCCCAGGGCGGCGCTTACCAGGTCTGTTGGTGAAAAAGCCTCGCCTTTCCCGTTGTTGTCTACAGGAGCATCGGTAATAACAGTGTTGCCGGAGGCCAGGTGTTGGGCAGCGGTGCGAAGGTCACCCTTGTAAATACTATGAATGGTTGCCATGTTACTAACTATAAGTTTGATAAGAACGTAAATTTAGATAGTTTTAGAGAAATATAAATCAAAGAAGGTGGTAAGATACCTCATTATTATTTTAGCTGTTGCCTTGCTGGGAGTTAGCTCGCAGGCAGTGGCGCAAACCGATGAAGACTTCAGCAATGAGTTAAGCTACGGTATAAACTTTAACTCTAATGGCGGCCTTATAGGTGGTATCTTTGTTCGTTCTTCTTATTTCAAGAAAGAGCGGCTTTATCAGTTTGGGGCTATCGAGATCGTAGAAGTAAAACATCCGAAAGAAACACGCTGGTACAGTGTAAATACCGGCGATTTCTTTATTTATGGAAAACAAAATTATCTTTTTGTGGTAAGGCCGCAATATGGGGCAGAGTATATTCTGTTTAGAAAAGCGGCAGAGTCGGGGGTGCAGGTAAATGCCATTGGCGCCATTGGGCCATCGCTTGGTTTACAGGTACCTTACTACATTCGCTATAACTACAGCCAGGGAGGTTTTGAGGATGTGCGTACCGAGCAGTACAACCCCGTGGTGCACGGCGATAGAAACAGCATTTACGGCAGTGCCAATGTATTTACAGGTTTAGGCGAAATGGCTCTGAGGCCCGGAGTGCATTTTAAAGCTGGTCTTACTTTTGAATACGGGCGATATAGAGAAAGTGTAACCGGTATAGAAGTTGGCTTTCTGGTAGAACATTATTTCAAAAGACCCATTATTATCCCCGACGCTCAAAACGTCAACACCTTCCCCTCTGTTTACCTCAATATTTACTACGGCACTCGTAAATAGTGTTTATATTGATTCTTCGAACTCCAGATTATTCTAATGAATTCAGCCTTCCGGAGGCGTTTTAGAGATTTTAGATACTAGATGTTAGATTGTAGATTTTTTCTCAAGAAGTTATATCTACTCTCTGCTTCCCTCAAGCGATGGCACGGTTTGCGTACGTTGCCAGGTTTTACGGCGATCTTTGGTCAACTATTTAACCATTAAGCCATTTAACCATCAACAACAAACAGTCAACCATCAAATTCTTCTAATAAAATTGGCCTCTCAGAGGCTTTTTGTGCCTGAATGGCATATGGGCTGCTGACAGGCGATTATGTAGCGGAGCTCCATAATTAAAACTTACGGAAATGCCTAATGTGTTAATGCAGAACTTTGTATCTTTGTGCTATGGATGAACTATTGACGCTACCGGTCATACAGCCTGATGCAGCGGCAGATGGGCTGAACGCTTTAGGAAAACCACGTAAGCCTAACTGGCTGCGTGTAAAGCTGCCGGTTGGGAAGGAATACGCAAAAGTAAGAAGCATAGTAGACGAATATAAACTGCACACCATTTGCGAAAGCGGTAACTGTCCGAACATGGGAGAGTGCTGGGGTGCAGGTACAGCAACCTTTATGATTCTGGGGAACGTGTGCACACGCAGCTGCTCTTTTTGTGCAGTGGCTACCGGCCGCCCGAACGAATACGACACCGATGAACCTCGACGTGTGGCTGAAGCTATACAGCTGATGGGTGTGAAGCATGCAGTTATTACCTCTGTTAACCGCGATGAACTAAAAGACCGAGGTGCTTCTATCTGGCACGAAACAGTGCGCTTGGTTAAAGAATTGTCGCCTGCCACTACCATCGAAACGCTAATTCCAGATGTGAAAGCTAACTGGGACGCGCTGATTACCATGATCTCACCGGGCCAGGAAGTGGTGTCGCATAACATGGAAACAGTAAAAGAACTGTATCGCCGTGTAAGGCCACAAGCCAAGTATGAGCGAAGCCTGGAGCAGACTCGCCGTACCAAAGAGTTTGGCAAACGCACCAAAACTGGTATTATGCTGGGGCTGGGCGAAACTAAAGACCAAGTGTACCAGGCCATGGATGATCTGGCAGCCAACGGATGCGATATCCTGACGCTGGGACAGTACCTACAACCAACCAAAATGCACTTAGAAGTGGCTGAGTTTATTCATCCCGACCTGTTCGATCATTACAGGGAAGAAGGCTTGAACCGTGGTCTTAAGTATGTAGAGTCCGGACCATTGGTACGTTCTTCTTACCATGCGGAGCGCCACGTGCACGTGTAAAAGTGGTGTAGAAAACCTTGTATTAAGCAACTACTTTGTTCGGTATCTTAGAACCAAATTTAAATGCTGCCTTATATTAAGTAGAAGTTAAGAATTGAAAATTTTAAAAAAAAATTTCAAAAATTTTTATCCAAAAGAGGCTCCCCTTGCTTAGAAGGAGAGCCTCTTTTTTTTGTGCTAACACATGTTATATAAATAAAGTTTAAACAGTTAATTATCAGTGTGATCTATTTGGGAATAGGTGGGCCAAAGCTTTACAAAAAACCGATCTATAAGACACTCTGCCAAGGCTACAGCTTTTAAATATACAATAAGTACCGCTTATTTATCAGAATATCAGCTTGTTCTCTTTAATAGTGATCAATAAATATTTAATCTTTTTTATATTTTTGAACAATTTTCCAATTATGTTTGCAAAATATTTCCCAAAACTACGTGCTGTTTAATTATCAGTACATGCCAAAAATTATGCTTTTTTTAAGTAAAAGCACTCCTGTTAGGTTTAATTATAGGAATTTTCAGCTATTGAGAACAAAAAAACCGAATTTGAGTAGATACGGACATATAATTATATAACTATATTTATATATATTGACTTTTATTGATATTAATTTACACAATCCGCATGGTTAAACATTTTACCCTGTTCTGTACATCCCTCCTCTTAGCCATACAGGTAGGTTACGCACAAACAAAATCGATTTTAGGGCTAGCAGGTGACTATTCTGTGTTAGCAAACACAGAAGTAAATAATACTGGCACAACCAGTGTTGGCGGTAACCTGGGCATACATCCAGGTGACAGGATCAATGACCCGAGTAAGGGGTTAGTAGTAACTGGAAGTGAAGAGGTTGGACCCGGTTCCTCTGCCGGCGGAGGCCAGGTGGCGGCGTTACAAGCCTATGCCACTCTAACCGCCAGACCCATTACCAGAACACTGGGTGCCGAAATCGGAAACAGACAAATTCTAACCCCCGGAGTTTATCATATACCTGGCAATGCCAGACTGAGCAATATCCTTATTCTGGATGGTCAGAGAAGTTTTGACTCAGAATTCATATTTATTATCGATGGCGACTTTACCTCTACTTCGCCAGCCTCCCCTGGGGTCTCCAGTGCGGGTGTACTCCCTCAAAATGGAGCGCAGGCTGAAAATATCGTATGGGTTGTAAAGGGTAAAGCCGATATTGGTGTATCCACTTTACTGATGGGTAGTATTGTGGCGCAAGAGAGTGTAACACTCCGATCTGGTGCCAGCCTTATCGGAAGCGCTATCTCTTTAAACAGTAGTGTAAGCCTGAACACCAACAACATCTACTTAACCACCATATTATATGCCAACCTGGGTGTAACTAAAGTGGCACAGCCTTCTGAGAACGGCTTCAGAGTAGGGGACGAAGTTACATACGATATTACAGTTCGTAACAGTGGTGTCGGCTCTGGTACTGCTACCAATGTGCGCGTAAAGGAGCAATTTCCAAGCACACTTCAATTTGTAAGTGCCAGACCCTCTAAGGGAACTTATGACCCCGAAACAAGCGAGTGGATTGTAGGGAATGTCCAGGCTGAATCATCTGCTACACTTTCTATCACTTTCAGAATTTTGGCAGCCGGTAGTCTTGTAAACAACGTGCAGGTTATCTCAGATACGCCAGATCCGGATCCGGAAGATGACGAGGCTGAGGATCCTATTGTAGTAACATGTGCAGATCCTGGCCTCGCGCTCACAGGTAATACTGCAATTTGTCCGGGTGTGGCTACGCTTAATTTTACAGCTACTGAAGTGGTGGGCGGTACTTACGCTTATGAAGTAACTGGTGGGCTGTCTATCTTGTCTCGGCAGAATAACACCGTTAGCTTAGGTGTCGAATCGGGTTTAACAGGCGGAACTTTAAAGGTAACTGTAACAGATCAATGTGGTGAAACATATTCTGTTACTCAAAATATCGGTGTGTTAAGTGGATCGACTGCACCTACTTTAGATGGACATGAAACAGTGTGTGCCAACTCAGAGGTTATCTTTACAGCTACAGGTGCTGGTGCCGATGATGTGTTTAATTGGGTTGTAACGGGAGGCTTGCAACTTATTCGCAGCTCTGGAAACACCGCCACTGTTAAAGCAGGCAATACAGGTGGCACGGTGAGTGTAACAGCCACTAACAGCTGCCAGCTTACCAGTCCTCCTGCCATTAAAACTATTACTACCGCTACACCTCTTGCTGCCTTAGGTGCCATTAACGGGCCTCTTGCGATATGTGCGGGTACTAATGAGGTTGTGTTTTCTGTACCGGCACTTACTGCGAATACCACCTACACCTGGAACTATTCGGGCACTTGGACCAAGTTAGGTGAAGACGTAGTGAATGGCCGAGCTAGAGTTCGTGCACGATTTGAAACCGTAACTACTGGTGATCTTACGCTTACTGCCTCTAACGCCTGCGGAGAAGTGGCTGCCACTCCGGTTACTGTTGCCGTATCGTCTGGGGCGCCTGCAGCTCCCGGGTCAATTACAACTACTGGCGGTGCTTGTATAGGGGAGTCTATAATTTACAGTATTGGCGCAGTTGCCAATGCCACCAGTTATGAGTGGACAGTAACAGGTGCTGGCTGGGCAATACCTGGCGATAATACCGGTACCTCTGTAACAGTTACAGCAGGAACTGGTGCCGGATCGATAGCCGTAAAAGCTGTGAATGGATGTGGCAGCAGCACTACCACTACCTTAAATGTTACGCCTTCAGGCCAGTTAGGGGTTGTAGGTGCCATTGCTGGTCCTGCCACTAACTGTGCGGGTACTACAGGGTTACAGTACACTATAGGAGCAGTAACAGGTGTTTCAACTTATACCTGGTCGGTGCCGGCTGGCTGGACTATTACCGCAGGCCAGGGGACAAATAGGATTACAGTAACGGCAGGTTCTGGCAACGGTGCTGTACGGGTGGCTGCGGCAAATGCCTGCAAAACCACCGATGCTACTCTTAATGTTACAGCGGTACCACAGGTTGCAGCGCCAAGTATTATAGATAATAGCAGTGTATGCGGAGGCCTTACTTATAGCGTTAATCCGGTGGCAGGTGCTACATCTTACACCTGGAGTGTACCTAATGGCTTTACCATTACTTCTGGTCAGGGAACAGCTTCTATACAAATTCGTTCTGATTCCCCAAATGCTTTCGGAGAGGTAAGGTTAGTGACGAGTAACGGTGCTTGCGATGGTCCAACTGCTGCAATAGCCATAGATCGTAGCCGCATAGATGGTGCTTTGGAATTCCCGAAAGCCTTTAGCCCGAACGGGGATGGCATTAACGACACCTGGGTTATCTCTAACATCACACAATACCAGAACCAAGTAACGCTGTTTAACCGCTTGGGGTCTGAAGTGTATCGCAAGTCGAATTACCAGAACGACTGGAACGGTAATAACCTGGAGGCAGGTACTTACTTCTACAGGGTAACGGTGCGACAGTGCGACAATACCAACAGAGAATATACAGGCTATGTCATGATTTTCCGCTAAGCTCAAGGTACTTTAATTTAATACGAATTAGAATATGAAATTACTTTATACGCTGCTCGCCCTGCTGCTAACTTTTGCGGCTAGTGCCCAGCAAAATCCTCAGTACTCGCAATACATTTTTAACAGTATGGCCATTAACCCGGCCTACACTGGAAGTAAAAAAGTACTTAATTTTAATGCTTTTCACCGGTCGCAGTGGGCTTCTGTAGAAGGAGCGCCTACTACCAGCAGCCTGCTTATAGATGGCCTTGTAGCAAACGATAAACTAGGTCTCGGGCTAGATATCTCCCGTGATAAAATTGGTCCACTCACCCACTTCTCGGCTTACGCCAATCTGGCGGTGAGAGTGCCGTTAAGCGAGCAGGCAACCCTTAGCTTTGGTGCTGCACCAGGTTTTGTACAGCGCTCTCTGAACGGAGCAGAGCTTGGTATCATCGACGATCCATCTATTCCTACAGGAACCGAAACAGCCCTTAGGCCAGATATTAAACTTGGTTTATATTTCAACACGAGCCGTTTCTATACAGGTGTTTCGGTATCTGACTTGTTGCAGTTTAAAGACGACATGGAGTTGGCTACTAACAGACACTACTTCTTCACTTCCGGATATGTGTTTGATCTGGGAAGCTCTCTTAAATTCAAGCCTAGTGTGTTGGTGAAAGAAGACTTCAACTCGCCTGCCAATGTGGACCTGAATGCTTTTCTGTTGATAAAGGAAATCTTGTGGTTAGGAGCTTCTTACCGCACAAGCATGAACCTCTTCAATGATAAACTATCTTTCGATGCCAGAAACAGAACAGCTGTCGCATTAATCGGAGAGATTCAGATTAACAGAGCATTCCGATTAGGTTATGCCTATGATGTAATGGTGAATGATTTTAGAGGAGTTAGCACGCACGAAGTCTCAATAGGGTATTACCTGTTCGGGAAAAAAGACGCTCCTATGCTTACACCTCAATACTTTTAATATTAGCATCAGATTATATGAACTATAAATACACCTCCCTTTGCCTTCTTATGGCCGCAACCCTAGGCTTTGCAACAAATGCGCAGGCTCAGCTACGGAAGGCGGATAAGCTTTACAATAACTACCAATTTGCCCTGGCACTCGAGCAGTATGAGCAGGCTGTTACTAAACGCACACCTGATGTACAAACGGCGCAGCGCATTGCTGATGCTTATCGCCTGACTCGCCGCAGCCAGGAAGCAGAAACCTGGTATGCTAAAGTCGTGACCATGCCAGGTCGGCAATCTCAAAACCTGTACTATCATGCGGAGGCATTGCGCAGCAATGGGAAATTTGAGGAGGCTAAAAAACAGTATATGAGCTGGGGTGAGGAAATGCCCGACATGGCAGCACAGGCCCAACAGAAAATTCAGGCTTGCGACAAAGCAACAGAATGGATGAACAAACTGCCTGTTGCAGAAGTAACAGCGGCCAAAGGACTGAATGCGGCCGGGTTTTCTGACTTCAGCCCGGCTAGCTTTGAGCAGGGAATCGTTTTTAGCTCAGATCGTGGTGCAGGTGCTAAGGCAGATGTTTTTGGCTGGACTGGAAGACCATACTTAAAACTATACAAAGCTGAGCGAAGTGCCGACGGCAACTTTAGTGCTCCCTCCTTGCTGGCAGAAGATGTAAACGCACCTTACCACAATGCGACGGCCTCTGCTGCTGAAGGTGGGCAGGAACTATATTTTACCAGAACACAGCTGGTGAAAAACAAAGCATACAAAAACACAGATCCTACAAGTTGGGTAGAACAGAACAAGCAGGAACAGGAATATGTAAGCCGCCTAGAAATTTATAGTGCCCAAAAGCAAGGCGACTCCTGGACCAATGTGCAGCCTTTTGCTTTCAATAAAATAGAGGAGTACTCGGTAGGACATCCGGCTTTATCGCCAGACGGCAAAACCATGTATTTTGTGTCTGATATGCCAGGTGGCGAAGGAGCAACAGATATTTATTATACTACACGCCAGGCAGATGGCAACTGGGGACGACCTGTAAATGCTGGCAGTACTGTAAACACTGCAGGAAGCGAAAGCTTTCCGTATGTAGACCAGAATGGCAAGTTGTTTTTTGCATCCGATGGTCATGTGGGCTTTGGTGGTCTGGATATTTTTGCGGCAGAAGGCCAACATGGTGCCTGGACTGATGTTAAAAACCTGGGTTACCCGATAAACACTCCCAAAAACGACTACGGCATTATGTTCGATAGCGTGAATACAAGTGGGCTGCTGTCTTCTAACCGCGATGCTGCCGATGGTACAGACAATATTTACCAGTTTCGGTTACTGCAGGAGGCCGTAGTGATTGCCGTTACAACACTGGAGCGAAAACAGAACCAGCAGAAACGCAACATTGAGGCGCCACTTCCGCAGGCAAGGGTAGTAGCCACTCAGCAGAACCAGGCCGACTCTACTGTTTTTGTAACAGATGTAAACGGAAAATATTTTCTGGATAGCCGCAAAGGTAATACCTACTCCTTCCAGGGCACAAAAGATGGTTTCCTGAACCAGTCGGTAGATCTGGAGGTGCCAGTAACAGCCGGCGACACGGTGCAGGTAGCTCTTTTATTTGATAAAAGTGATAAAGGCATTGCCATTGTACTAGAAAAGATCTACTACGATCTAGATAAATGGGAGATCAGGCCAGACGCTGCCAGAGAACTAGATAAACTGGTAAAGGTGCTGAAAGCTAACCCAAGCATTAAAATTGAGATGAGCTCACACACAGATAGTCGGGAAGGTTTTCAATACAACCAGGTTCTATCAGAAAGACGTGCACAGGCAGCTGTTGATTATCTCGTTTCTAAAGGCATAAAAGCTGATCGCCTTACAGCCAAAGGATACGGCAAAACCAGACTGGTAAACCACTGTAAAGATGGAGTATCATGTTCTGAGAAGGAGCATCAGCTTAACAGAAGAACTGAGTTCAAAATCAGGTAAGGCTACAGTTTTTGTAGTTAGTAAAAAGCTCCGCAGTTGCTGTGGAGCTTTTTACTTTTTAGGCGGTTTTCAGAAGCTTTTCTGGAGATATACAAACGGAGGAGCACACAATTCGTTAAATCTAGACAGCATGCTTTTGTTCTAATGGCTGTAAGATAATTTTACAGCAACAGCTAAACTATTTTGACCAACCTCAGAGCCTGCCTCTCCGTTTCCATTACTACCAATTTAAATTTCATGAAACATTATTTATATTCTTCAATTCTATTGCCGTTCCTGTTGCTCCTGCCTGTGGTGGCATGGGCACAAACCACAATTAACGGGCAGGTGCTAGATGCCCGAAGCCGACAGCCATTAGAGGGAGTAACAATTTCTGCAGGCGTTAACGGGCAGCAAATTATTAGCAATGCACAAGGGGAGTTTAAGGTGCCTGTAAATGGAGAGGGTGCCACGACCACACTTCACTTTCAGTTGCTCGGCTATGCCACTCGAACGTTAAAGGTTATTCTGCCACTTACACAGGTATTGCAGGTATCGATGCAGGCCAATGCCACAAACTTATCTGAGGTAGTGGTAACAGGCTACGAAACAAACAGGCCACTGCTCGAGACGGCCGGTGCCATTAGCATAGTAGACAGTGAAGTAATCCAGCGCTTTGATCAGAGTTCTTTAGTAAGAGCAGTAAACACAGTGCCGGGTGTGCGCATGGAGGAAAGAGCTCCTGCCAGCTACAGGATTTCTATTCGGGGGAGCAGCCTTCGCTCTCCTTATGGGGTGCGCAACGTTAAAATGTATTTAGGTGATGTGCCGCTTACTGAAGCAAGTGGTATTACTATGCTCAACATGCTGGATGCAGGCAATATTGGCCGGATGGAAATCCTGAAAGGTCCGGTGGGCAGTATCTATGGTGCCGGTACGGGAGGTGCCATTTTGCTGGAGCCCAAACGCGCGGCGCCAGGGGAGCATCAGTTAGAAGTTGGGGGTACTACCGGTTCTTATGGTTTCAGGCGATATGCGGTAACGGCTTCTACAGGAGGAGAAAAAGCAAATGCGCTGGTGCAGTACACCCGGCAGCAGTACGATGGCTATCGCGAGCATACCGCCATGGAGCGTGAGGTGCTTCTGCTTTCTGCCCAGTTTTACCCTAGTGAGAAGCAAACTCTGTCGACCTACCTTATTTATTCGGACCTATTTTACCAGTTACCAGGAGCGCTTACTCAGGAGCAATACAACGAGAACCCCAGGCAGGCACGTGGCGGTGCGTTGGGTAGCGTAGCACAGAATGCATCCATGAACACCGATGGGGTAAATATTGGTTTGTCGCATGAGTATAAGCTGAATAACCGCTGGCGCAATATCACCTCGGTGTATGGACTGTTCCGGTCCCAGGATCACCCGTTCAACACCGATTATGAGCGAAATGCCAACCAGGAATTTGGTGCCAGATCCTTACTGGTTCACACTACCCGGGTGGGTGTAGCCGAGGCTACAATTACAGTAGGAGGAGAGTATCAGCGCGGTTTCCAGGTGGCCCGCACCTTCGATAACAATGGTGGGGCGGTAGGTGCCAACCGATCTGATGATGAACTGATTTCCGAAACAGGACTATTGTTTGCACAGGCTGAATTTCTTTTGCCGGGCAATTGGCTTGCCACCGCCGCCCTCAGCTATAACGATACCCGCTACGACATTACAAGGCTGCAACAGGCTGCCGCCGGTGCAGACTTTCGTTTTATTCGCGATTTTAATGCGGTGCTATCGCCAAGGGTAGCTCTGCTCAAGCGCTTAACTAAACAGATTTCGGCACATGCCAGCGTGAGCGCCGGCTACTCTCCGCCCTCCGAAGAAGAGATACTGACATCTGATGGAGTGTTGAACCAGGAACTGGAAGCAGAAAAGGGCTTGAACTTTGAAGCTGGAGTAAGAGGCCGGATATTTGATGGTCGACTTAGCTTCGATGTGGTAGCTTTCTCTTTCAGGTTAAACGAAACAATTGTAAGCCGCCAGGATGTGTCGAGCATTGCTGTTTTTCGCAACATAGGCTCCACCAGCCAAAACGGGTTGGAAACAGCACTGGCTTTTACTGTAGTAGAAGAGTCCATGGCTCCGCTGAGTTTGCTAAAGCTCTGGGGTAGTTATACCTATAACCATTTTAGGTTTAAAGATTACCAGCAAGGCGAAACAGTTTTGTCGGGCAATAAGCTAACCGGAGTGGCACCACATATGGCTACCGTTGGGCTCGACTTGGCAACACAGGTAGGTTTTTACCTGAACCTTACTTCTAATTTTGTAGATACCATACCCCTTACCGATGAGAATACTGTTTTTTCAGATGCATTTCTTATTGTTGGAGCACGCACCGGTATCAGAAGACCTTTAAGCAAACACTTGGCACTGGATGCCTTTGTGGGAGCAGAAAATCTTACGAACCAGAAGTACAGCCTTGGCAATGATCTCAACGCTTTTGGAGCCCGTTTTTTCCAGCCCGCCGCCGATCGTAATTACTACGGTGGCCTTTCACTGAAGTACGCGCTATGAATTTTGAATGAGTGGATGAGTGATTGAGTGAATAATTTTAGTTGAAAGGCTAAAATTTGGGAAGCAGGTTTCAGCGGGAATGTAAAAACCCTAAACTGATAAATGCTTTACTCACTGTTATTACGTAAATAAATACAGCATACACTTTACCTTTCGACAGGAATTGCAACAGTAGAGATGTTCATGAAATAAAAACTCATTCAGTCATTCACTCATTCAAAATTTAAAGTATGCAACCAGACAATAAAAAGGCAGGCTTACCATTGGCTGAGCGGCCACTTCGGGTGCTGCTGATCTCCGCATCACAAAGGCGGCAGTACAATTGCCCCGGTGTAGACTCCAAGTCGCGGACCCTGATGTTGCGCATGGCAGAACACCTGCCGCAGGAGTGGGAAATAGACCTGGAAGATATTGGGAATGTGTATGCGCGCGAACAAATTCAAAGTTGTAATGCCTGTGTCAGCACTTCTATGGCGCTTTGTGTATGGCCTTGTAACTGTTACGAGAAAAACAGCAAGGCCGAGCCGGACCTGATGTGGAACCTCGATTTGTATGCCCGTCTCGATATGGCCGATGCCTGGGCTTTTGTAGCACCACACAACTGGTATGGGCCAACATCAAATCTCAAACTGATGTTCGATAGATTGGTTTGTATGAACGGAGGTAATCCGAAAGAAGAATTGATAGCACATAAAAACCCGGAGCTGGCCATGAAACTGGACAAAACCGCTGAGTGGGAAGAACTTAGCCAGAACCACCTGGAAGGGCGAACTGCTGCATTCTTTTGCCATGGTGACTTGGGAGGCGACGAGATAGACGAAACAGGGCGGCCCAACCTGCTGCAGCACAAGTCTTATTTTGATCCGGAGCAGGAGCCATTCAAGAATGAGCGCGATGCCTATGCTCCCTTAGTGTGGCAGTGCAGGTACAGCGGCATAGAGGTGCCGGACCAACTCTGGACCTACGCTGCCATAGGCAAAGGGAAAAAGTATTCTGAAAATCAGGCGGAAGACATGGTGCAAGACCACGATTCTATGGCCGCTTTCGATAAATGGGTAGCTGACTTTGCAGATTTTGTTCAGAACAAAGGCAAAGTGCCACCTGGTAGGTTCAGAGCCTACGGTTACAAAGCACCAGGCCACACCTGGAACGAGCTAAAGCTAGGCTGGCGCGATGCCCGTATGCGTATCGGGTTTCCTCCGGCAGATTCTTCACCTAAAAAGCAGCAGGACCTAGGCCTCAACAAAGATGTGACTCTCTTCCCTGGCAAACCAGAAAATGAGCGAAATGGATAGCATGCTTGGCACCAAATTCTGCTAATGAAAAAGGCCTTCCGGAGGCTTTTTCAAGACACTATAAGCAAGGCTTTTTCTATAATCTGTTTTCCAGTCTTTCGTCGCACTGTCCGGATAATCGCAGCAACTGCATACTGCACGAGGTGTTCCTGGTTCGTTTACAACTCTTTAAATCCCCGAATCTCCAAATTAAGAATAACCACATCTATCAAATTCTGCTAATGAAAACGGCCTTTCGGAGGTTTTTTTCTGTTGATCGGTTTAGGGTGTTCGGATGTGAAATACAGAATCTGTATTTGGGAGCCTAAGGAGTGGTAACATTATTGGGTGGGTATTGGGCCAGAATACTCGATACTGCTCTATTAAGCCGCTTCTGATCAGCCTCTGTTACAGAAATGCTTCCGCCTGCCCATCCACGCCAGACCAATGCATTTAAGCTTGGGTTGATAAAATCAATTACCAAGGTGCCTACCTGATAATCGCTGATGCTGCGGTAAGTCGGCACGCCCGCAAATTCATAGTTGAAGCGGTAGCCATACCAGTACCCATAGCCATAGCCATATCGGGGAACTACTATGTTATTTTCGGCTTCCGGGTCAGTTTGTATGGCAATGTCGTAAGCTATGAGCAGATCAGGAGCCGCATCTACCGCAGGCGTGAGGCCTTTTATCACCAACTCGCTGGCAATGGCTGCTTTTAATTGCTCGTCTATAGAGGTATTGTACTGAGGCGTTTCACCGTTTAATTGCAGCGTGTTTTGTGGTTCGTAAAAACCAAATGTTCGGTAAGGCTGAAAACTAACGGTGCGGTCGTAGTCGCTTTGCACATTGAGCATGGCAAACCCGCAGCCAGCTAAGCCTGACAGCAGCCATATAAAACTCAGTGCAAATTTGTGGAAAAAGCTGGAAGTGGATACTCGCATAGGTTTGTGAGGGTAGTTTTGTTCTTAAGTTCACAAACTATACGAAAGACAGGGACCTCTGACTGAATTTGAGAGAACTACTTCTATTCCTCTACCAAACGGGTGAAGAGGTTTTTCTACGCTTCGGTCTCTTATAAGAATTAATGACCGCTTCTTTTTTTTCTACCCAACTGCTAAGCTCTTCCGACATGCTTTTGGCTGCACGAGTTCCGGTTATAACTTCACCAGGTACTGTAGCAGTAGCATTATAAAAAGCAAGCGGCTGATCTTGCGTCTTTTTTTCAGTCACGATAGAGGCAGTAACCTCTGTGGAATACTGCGAAGAAACCATGCTGGTTATTACATTTTGAGCAGAGGTGGTAAGAGCCGAAAAGCTCAAGCTCATAATGCCCGTAACCAATAAGTACACCTTCATATAATAGTAGTTTACCACACCAGCCTATTGGAGGCGTGTGTGCAGGTTAAATTCAAATCATG
Organism: Pontibacter sp. 13R65; assembly: GCF_047525655.1. Classification (NCBI taxonomy): domain Bacteria; kingdom Pseudomonadati; phylum Bacteroidota; class Cytophagia; order Cytophagales; family Hymenobacteraceae; genus Pontibacter; species Pontibacter sp. 13R65. Next base: position 5,936 of record NZ_JBLIQL010000021.1, on the reverse strand, counting down.
TTTTATGCTGGCCTAACTGTAACCAGCTTCTTGTATGGCACCGGTTAAGCAGCAGCAGACTGTAAATAATTGTATAGGCGGTTGGTAGCGCCATTAGTTGTTTTCAGACGTAGTGGTTGAGGCTGGCAGGGAGTTAAAAGGATGTCTCTGCCTGTTGTTATTAATAGGGCAATTAAAGTACCAGCCATAGGTGCAGAAGAAGCCGCAAAAGGTTGCAATCAACAACAAAGAGAGGATTCTTAAGCTTAAACTAAATTAATAGGATATTTTTTGCTTGAATTTGTATATATATTGCACTGTGTTAAGAATATTATGTATGCTAAAACAGATATTTTTTTGCCTTATTTTTTAAAGGTGAAGTGTGTGAGCGTAATTTAGCATTCATGCTGGTGCCAAGATGGGAGGAGCAGGTAGGGAAAATCTCAATTTGGGATTGCTCAGAATTGATTTAAGTAGTGAGGAGAGGATGGCTTAGGAGCTGAATATAACTGAAGCACAAGTTGAATTATTCTAATGAAAAGTCCCTTCCGGAGGCAAAAAGCATTAGTTTAGCCTTAGGGCGTTTGCCAGGAACTAACCTTTTTAGGAGCCTTTAACTGTTTAGATAGCCTTAGATGATAGAAAAAAAATATGATTAAGGCTAAACGCCAAAAACAACTACCTACAAAAACAACAGAGGCTGCCTTGAACAAGGCAGCCTCTGTTTATAAAAGAAATTAAGTCTAACTTAAACAGCCGTAATTTCCTGGTGATCTTCGTTGTACGCTTCTATAGGGGCGCAGGAGCAAACCAGGTTACGATCGCCATAGGCACTGTCTACGCGGCTAACCGTTGGCCAGAATTTGTAATGCCGCGCGTGCTCGTATGGGTAAACAGCTTTTTCACGGCTGTACGGCCTGTCCCAGTTGTCGGCAAGTGCTACCTGTGCCGTGTGTGGCGCATTTTTTAACACATTGTTTTTCTGCTCGGCTCTGCCTTCCTCTATCTCCCTAATCTCTTCACGAATGCAGATCATAGCTTCGCAAAAACGGTCTAATTCTTCCTGTGCTTCAGACTCTGTTGGTTCTACCATGAGCGTACCAGCTACCGGGAACGACACCGTTGGTGCATGAAATCCATAGTCCATCAGGCGTTTGGCAATGTCTTCTACCTCAACGCCAAATTTCTTAAAGCCACGGCAATCCAGAATCATTTCGTGTGCGCAGCGGCCTTTGCTTCCAACATACAGCACCGGGTAATGTTTCTCTAAGCGGGCCTTGATATAGTTGGCATTCAGAATAGCTACTTTTGTCGCCTCCTCCAAACCTTCGCCACCCATCATCGAGATGTAGGCATACGAAATAGGAAGAATGCTGGCAGATCCCCAGGGAGCAGCCGATACCGCATTAATGGCTGCTTCGCCAGCCATTTTTACCACTGCGTGGCCTGGCAGGAACGGCGCAAGGTCTTTTACCACACCGATAGGACCTACACCAGGACCGCCGCCACCGTGAGGAATACAGAATGTTTTGTGCAGGTTCAGGTGACAAACATCAGCGCCAATAGTAGCCGGGGAGGTAAGGCCAACCTGAGCATTCATGTTAGCACCGTCCATGTACACGCGGCCACCGTTCTGGTGAATGGTTTCGCAAATTTCAATGATGCTTTCTTCGTAAACACCGTGCGTAGATGGGTAAGTAACCATCAGGCAAGACAGGTCGTCTTTGTGCTGTTCTGCCTTGGCATGCAGGTCGGCTACGTCGATGTTGCCTTTTTCGTCGCATTTAACAATCACCACCTTCATGCCGGCCATAACCGCAGAAGCCGGGTTTGTGCCGTGTGCCGAAGAAGGAATAAGGGCAATGTTACGATGATGATCGCCACGCGATTCGTGGTAAGCACGAATTACCATCAGACCAGCATATTCGCCTTGGGCACCAGAGTTAGGCTGTAGCGACACGGCATCAAAACCAGTAACTTCGCAAAGCCAGCTCTCAAGGTCTTCAAAAATCTGCTTATAGCCTTGTACTTGGTCAGCAGGTGCAAAGGGGTGCAACTGCCCGATTTCAGGCCAGGTTACCGGAATCATTTCGGCAGTGGCGTTTAGTTTCATGGTGCAGGAGCCAAGCGGAATCATGCCGTGAGCCAACGAGAAGTCTTTGTTCTCGAGGTGCTTCATGTAGCGCAGAATTTCACTTTCGGAGTGGTGCTTGTTAAACACCTCCTGGCGCAGATACTCGGTTGTTCTGATAAGTGACTCCGGCCAGGTAATCTCTGTTTCGGCTGGCAGCTCATCTATTGTTATCACCTCTCCAGATTTACCTGCTACTTTAGCAAATACAGCTAAGATTGCTTTTACATCCTGCAGATCGGTGTTCTGGTTAAGAGAGATAGAAATGTAAGTATCGTTAAAATAACGGAAATTAATACCTGCTGCCTCTGCCTCTTGCTTAATGGCTGCCTGCATGTCGGTACTCTCTGCAGCTATTTTCAACGTATCGAAATACTGCTCGTTCAGCTGCTCAAACCCTAAGATTTTAAGGCCGGCTTCCAGTTGCTGTGCCAGCGCATGTATATTAAGGCCAATGTAGCGGAGGCGGCGCGGGCCATGGTATACGGCATACATACCGGCAATTACAGCCAGCAGGACCTGCGCAGTACAAATATTTGAAGTGGCTTTTTCTCTGCGGATGTGCTGCTCCCGCGTTTGCAGCGCCATGCGGTAAGCCTTATTACCTTGTGCATCTATAGAAGCACCAATAATACGGCCCGGGATAACACGCTTAAAGGCATCTTTAGTAGCAAAGTAACCTGCGTGCGGACCACCATAGCCCATTGGTACACCAAAACGCTGCGTTGTGCCCACTACTACGTCGGCACCCATTTCGCCCGGAGGCGTTAGCAGGGTAAGGGAAAGCAAATCTGCCGCAACGGCTACCACAACTTCCTGAGTATGTGCGGTAGCTATAAAAGAAGTGTAGTCGAATATTTCCCCATCTGCTGCCGGGTATTGTACGATAGCACCAAAAAACGAAGTATCCTCTAAATTTACTTGGCGGTGGTCGCCTATTTCGAGTTCTATGCCAAGAGGTGTGGCGCGTGATATAAGTACATCAATAGTCTGTGGCAGGCAAAGCTCCGATACAAAAAAGCGGGTAGCTCCTTTGCGGGAGCCTTTGCGCTGTGCGAAGAACATGCCCATCGCTTCAGCGGCTGCCGTACCCTCGTCGAGCAAGGAAGCGTTGGCTATTTCCATGCCTGTTAGCTCCATTACCATTGTTTGGTAGTTAATAAGCGCTTCAAGGCGACCCTGTGCTATTTCTGCCTGATACGGGGTGTAGGCGGTGTACCAGCCCGGGTTCTCCATAATATTCCGGAGAATAACTGGAGGCATAATAGTATCGTTATATCCTAAGCCAATATAAGATTTAAAAACTTTGTTCTGTCTGGCTATAGCCCCGAACTTGTTCAAAAAATCTTTTTCGGAGAGGCCTTTAGGCAGATTCAGTGGCTTTTTAAGACGAATGGCCGCTGGCACTGTCTCCTCAATCAGTTGATCCAGCGAGTTTACCCCTATCGTGTTAAGCATGTCTTGCATCTGCTCCTTATCGGGGCCGTTATGACGCTCCTTAAACACATCAGCAGGTTTGGTTTTAAATATCATGTGTACGAAATATAGATTGGGAATGTGGGATTTTTGTAAACAGCTTTTCAGCCACTAAACTTCAAATATTACGCTATTTAATCATTTCACAAAAGTAACAGGAATTGTGTATTATACAGATGCGCAGAGGCTAAATAGTTACATCACTCCGTATATTGATTTGCTGGCCGGTTAGCAGGTCGCTTCATCTAAAAAGGGTTGTAAATAAGCCTGTTGCTATTGCTTTACAACAGAATAAAGAGAATAAAAATTCAAGAATACGCGCTGATGCTTAAACTGAAAATCGGAATTATTAAAGAGGGTAAAACTCCGTTGGATGCGCGGGTGGCCCTTACACCCAAAAAATGTGTGGAGCTAATGGCTGCCTTTCCGGGTGCGCAGGTGGTTGTTCAACCGAGCGACAGGCGTTGCTTTTCGGATGCTGAGTACCAGGAGTTGGATATTCCGCTGCAGCAGAACCTGGCGGACTGTGATATATTGATGGGTGTGAAGGAGGTGCCGGTAGTGCAGCTGATACCAGACAAAACGTATTTCTTCTTTTCGCACACTATTAAAAAGCAGCCGCAGAATGCTAAATTGCTCCGGGCTATTCTCCAGAACAACATCACACTTATAGATTATGAAACGCTGACTAACGCGCAGGGGCAGCGGCTAGTAGCCTTTGGGCGCTATGCTGGCATAGTGGGCGCTTATAATGGCATAAGAACTTACGGTAGAAAATGGGGACTATTTGAGCTGAAGCCAGCTTACCTATGCCGCGAGATGGAAGATATGCAGGAAGAGTATTTTAAAGTGAAACTTCCTCCTATAAAGATTGGAGTAACCGGTGGGGGCAGAGTGGCTGGAGGTGCCATGGAGGTGCTCGATAAAATGCATATAAAAAAAGTGAGCGTATTCGATTTTCTGTACAAGCAGTTTAAGGAGCCCGTGTATGCCCAGCTACACTCCGGCGATTATAACACACGCCCGGATGTAGAAGTCTGGGATTCGCCAGACTTTTACCAGCACCCACACCTTTACCAATCTACATTCCGCAAATTTACGCGAGTAACCGACTTGCTTATGGCATGCGCTTATTGGGACCCGCACGCTCCTAAGCTCTTTACCGAAGAAGAAGCGCGTGCAGCCGATTTCAAGATCAATACTATTGCTGATATCACCTGCGACGTAAACGGCTCCATACCATGTACCAAGCGCTCTGCTACTATAGATGCTCCTGCATATGATTATAATCCGCAAACCGGAGAACTGGAGCCACCATATAGTAATAGCCGAAATATAACTGTGATGGCCGTAGACAACCTTCCCTGCGAACTCCCGCGAAATGCCTCTCGCGACTTTAGTCGTCAACTACTAGATCGGGTAATTCCTCATTTGTTTAATGGCGATAAAGATGGAATACTGCAACGAGGTACTATAGCCACCGGAGGAAGATTGACCGATAGGTACGCTTACCTGCAGGATTTTGTAGATAAGGCTGGATGAGGCATATATTCTTACCAGATTCTTACGGAGTTAATTTATTGGTATATAAATGCGACTGCAGTAGATTTTTTCTAACTAAAAAGGCCTTCCAGAGAGAACTCCATTGCCAGTATTCTTATTTCTGAAAATAATGATTCTGGAGATAAGGGAGTTATGATTTTTTAGAGCCTTTTTATCTCCTGCCGCTTGGAATGCGGCTGGGGTTTGCTACTTTTGCATCCCCATCCGGCAGGGACGGGAAAGGCCGAAGGGCCGAAGAGAGACGCCGAAAAAAAACTTTTGCCTTGGCGCTTGCGGGAACGGGAAAAATGCTTACCTTTGCCTCCCGTTTCAGAGGAGGCGGACCTCGGGGCCAGGCAGTGGCTCCAAGGGAAAGGAAGGGAGGAAAAGCTTCAGGAAATATTTCCTGCTTTTATTTTGCAGATTAAGGAATGTTTCTTACCTTTGCACCCGCTTCCAGAGGGAAGCCTCTTGAAGAGGCTTTGTAACAGGGGCCGCAGGAGAGGCAGGAGAGGAAAGGGAAAAAAAAGTTTGAAAATTTTTCCCTGAGGCCTTGCAGAAAGGAAAAAGCTTCTTACCTTTGCAACCCGCTCCGGAAGGGAGCAGGAAAAAAGAGTAAAAAAGTGACACAAGCCGTTGAGGCACAGCCGCTAAAGGGTAGCGGCACCAGGGAAGAGAGATGTTCTTCCGCAAGTTCTTTGAGAGACTGATAGAGACGAAATTAAAATCCGCGCGGGTCGGTGTTCACTCACCACCTGCGTCAATTCTAGAGATAGAGTAAAAAAAGGAAGGGCCGGGGTCGGACAGA
>NZ_JBLIQL010000020.1:0-103792 GCF_047525655.1 Pontibacter sp. 13R65 | reverse complement strand
AAGGCTCGACAAGGACCATGAAAAAACACCTGAAAGCGCTCAAAGTTGGGTTCTATGGCATAATTGTCAGGTCATATTAAACAGATTAACCTGAAGATCAGTTAATTAAAATTTAAACACGCTCTGAACTGTATCTTGACAGACCTCTATTAAATGTAAAAAGTTAACATAAACTTTAGAATTAGATTATTTACAAGCCTTCACTAAACCATAAGTACTGCTTGTTCTGGCTCCGGACTAATTTTTTTTAGTTTTCACTGCAGGAGCCGGGGGAAGGGGCCCTGCACCCCGAGAGCGACGGAAGGGATAACTCGGCTTCGCCACCGAGGTGTACGCCATGCTGTTACAGTAAATACTTATAAATTTATTTTTCATGGTAGGCCGGAAAATTAACATCAGGTAAGCCTGGTTCTGGTTTGGTTTAAGAGCATCTCTGTTATAAATAGCCTCGAAGGTGTCGGAATGAAAGAGCTGACTATAACTGAGGTGTTACCCCAGGTCCGGATATCCTGCACACTCGCGTAAAAGGCGAATGCCTCCTGCTAGTCACTGGCCAGTAGCCTTGCCCGGTGTGCTATAAAAGCGGCAGGGTCCTCGCTCCTTGCAATTAACCTGCCATACCCATCCTAAACTCGGAGCGCTGAATAAGCTGTCTATCGAGGTTAAAATGTGCAAGAGCCGGGCGTGTGCCAATAAACCAAGCCACAGCAAAAAAGTAATACTTTTTGCTGTGTATAAGAGCTAAGTAGTAGATGGACATATGGTGTAGTGCAGGCAACATTCCAGGTCAGAACTGTGCGCGTATAGAAATGCCAGGAGTAAGAATAAAGGATATGCAGTAAAGCTAATACCCTTGGCCCCAGAAGCTTAAAATCGCCTCAGGAAGGACAATTTCATTACAGGAATTTCTTCTAAACTCCCAGAGGCCGACTCTGAAAATTTAATGGAGCATGTTTGCTTTTTTCTGTACTTCCCTGGCTATTCCTTCTTTGAGCCAACGAAGGACTTACCTGTTCCAGGAACTCCGCTTTTGCCATTGAGAAAAGTAGAGGGTATGATGCGGCTTCCTTTGTTTAGCAGCTCCTTAACTTGACCCTATGCCTCCAAAGCAAAAAAACACCTCTGGAAGTGCTTTTTCATTCGAATAATTAAGGTGTGGGGAGTATGTTATTGTAAGTGTAGCACATTGGCGGGATCTTCCGGTGGCAAGGCAATGGCACTAGCAAATGACTAACGTTCTTTAAATTTTGGTAGTTCTTTTGTAGCGGGACCTGGCGGCAGTGAGATCAGTAAAAACGACTGCGCCAACTACACTTGTGCAAGAAGGCAGGAAAAAGCATCCAGCTCATTTTTTATTGCCGGGTGCTCTTCCTGCGCCTATAGCTATCCTACTTTTTCCAGTGCCTCCTCCAGCACTTTGTCGATTCTGATCCATTTCATGCCGGCGGCTTCTGCTGCCATAACCCCGGGTGCTCCATCTTCAAACACGAGGCAGGCTTCAGGAGCCACGCCTAGCTTCTCAGCGGCCAGCAGGAACGGGTCTGGGTAAGGTTTGCCCTTGGCTGTGTCTTCGGCACATACCAGCACCTCTACCAGGTCTTCTATGCCCAGTACCTCCAACGTTTTCTGAATCATTTTTGTGCCGCCTCCGGATACTACGCCGATTTTAACAGTGCCCACATGGTTCTTCAGATGCTCTACCACAAAAGCCACAGGTTTAATGCGGTCTATAAACTCGTTATAATACAGCTGCGATTTTAAGTTTGTAAATTCTTGTGGGTCGAAAGTGCTGTTGTAGCGCTTGTTAATCTCCACCACAACTGCCGGTATGGGGAACCCGGCCAGCTCATCTATCAGGGCAGGATCTATGATTACCCCTTCATTGGCTGCTACTTGCACATAGGTGTCTTTGTGGGCTTGCATATTATCGGCCAGTGTACCATCGCAATCATACAAAAACGCCAGGTAATCTCCCTCTGACTGAGCCTTAAGCGCTTGCAGGGCCTGGTTTTGAACGGCCAGTGTCATTGTTTCTGAAATCATATTTTTAAATTATTGAGACAAATTATATAAAGTATTGCCAGCTTCATGCTGTGCTAAATTAATTGTGAATAGCTACAAAAGGAAAACTCAATAGGTAAAAGTACCTGTTTACTTTATGGCTGCAATCAATTTCTCTACCGCCCTGTTTACTGCTCCGTTTCTGGAAACAAACCAGTTAAACAGCAAAATACCACAGGAGGCACAAAGTATGCCGGCCAGCACATCGAGTACATAGTGATGCGAGGTGTAAACAGCAGCAAACCAGATTCCGGCTGTAATAATACCGAACACAATATTAGCTACTAGGCCAAGCTTGTTTTTAATGGCATAATAGAATACGATAAGCGGGTAAGCCGAATGCAACGAAGGCATAGCCGCAAACACGTTGGAGCCTTTGGCATAAAGCGCATGAAAAATAGTAACACCGAAAAAGGAATCGAACCGGGATAGACCTGCCGTGTTACCAGGTGTAGCTGCTATAAAATCGAAGCCGAATTGCTGCGTGTACCAGGGGGGAGCCGCCGGATACAGGTAATACACTACAAAGCCAAGCAGGTTTACCAGCAGAAACGTGAGCGAAAAATAAGCAAACTGCCGCCTGTTCCGGAAAAACAGGAAAGTAGCAAACGCAAGCGGCACCGGCACCCAGGTAAGGTAAAAAGCTCCGCTCAGCACATCCAGAAAAGCATGGCTGTGCTGCAGCCAGTATTCGTTTGGCGTGAGCACTGCCTCTCCTGCCCTTATTCCAAAAACAGCTTTCTCTGCCAGGTACAAATCCTGTATATGTACTTGGTTAAACCAGTAGTTCGGCAAGGCTTTCATGTAATCGTACAGCAGCCAGAACACAATAAAGATAGAAAAGCCGGTTACGAATTTCCGTGTGATTGGTGTAAGAAAATACAGGCTGTTTACAAGCACCACCAGCACCAATTGGTCGGTTTTAAAACCAACCAGCAAAAAGGAAAGCAGCAGGTACCCTACTGATAAGGCAGCCAAGGTAAAAACAGACTTTCTGGAAACGCTCTTCTGCTTACCAGCCACCGCGGTAGTTTCACTCATTTTGTATCTTTATTGAAATCAGAATCGAATACTTTGTCCCACAGCGCAGAACTTACACCGTAACCTTTGGTAGCATCGGCATAATGGTGGAGCATGTGGTGCTTTTTGAGCTTTTTCCAGAATGCTCCCTTAAAATTAAAATGGTGCAGCGCATAGTGAGAGATGTCGTAAAACAGGTAGCCCACTAAAAAAGCGGCAAAGAAAGCATACAAGGGGCCACCCGACAGCACCAGCGAAAAAAGGAGATACAAAGCCGTAGCCATCGGGATGCTGGCTGATGGCGGCATCACCAGTCGTTTTGCATCGTTCGGGTAATCGTGGTGCACACCATGAAAAATAAAATGCAGGCGTAATGCCCACTTTGCCTTCGGCACAAAATGAAAAACGAAGCGGTGCAGCACATACTCTGTCAGAGTCCAGACAAACAGTCCCAGCACGGCATAGCCCACAAAAGCAGCAACACCTACCTGCTCCACAAACAGAGACAGCCAGCACAAGATAAGGATAACCGGCACATAAATAAAAAGCGGAACCGTGAAATGCACCCTAGAGAGCGCCTCCATCCAATCGTGCTTAAACATTCTTACCGATTCCTGTGAATTTGATACGAAGTGCTTTTTCATTTTTGCTTTCAATTAGGAGTAATACAACTGTCTAATGCTTGTTAGCAGGCCTCTGAGAGTTCCCGCTCCACCGGCTCCTCCTCTACTTGTACCGGCCTTCCTTTATACGCAACGGTATTAGCATACATTGCCTTGTTTTGCGGATACATAAAAATAAGAAGAAAGGCGAAACTTAGTCCGAACTCATTTAGTTCGTCTCGCTTGCTTGAGGGTGATAAGGCAGTAAGAATTAAGATACTGCCAATCAAGATTACCTGATACAGCCTGGCTACCGGAATACCGATTGTACTGTCTGCCAGTTTCCGAAAGGCGGCTGACCTATGATAGAAAAGCGGCACCAGCAACAGGTAACTGACTATGCCTGCAAAGAGCAACTTCGAAAAAATAAGCTTATTTACTTTTTGGCCGTTTATGACCATGTTGTGCAGGTTGGTTTCCTGTTGTGCGTTGTGCTGCTGAAAGAACTCGGTGCTCTCGATATCGAAGATTCGCTGGCCCCAGCTTATTTCTTCCCCGGCTCCAAAAATACCTAATAAGGCGGTAGCAAGCAGCACCATTCTGAATAACCTTCCTTTCTGTTTTCTAAGCCTGAAGTAGCGGTAGAACATCAGCACACTAATTGCCAACAACCCCACAACAGTTATTGATTCAATAAGGCCATCTTCCACCACGTACACAGTTTCGAACCATGTTTGATGGGTGAAGGAAGTTATGATCCCGATAAAGATTAAAATGGCGATCAGGTAGATGGTGCTAATTTCGGTAATGGTAGTAGGTAGGTTTTTCTTTTTCATAATAAGTTTTACAAATAAGCCTTACGAGTTGCGTATGTTGCCGGCTTGTGCGTGAGGAGTACTAAATGATGCCAAATTACTGTAATGAAAAGGGCCTTCCGAAGCTATTTTGCTCCCGGATTGGCCCTGTTTCAGGAAAGGCATTTTCGTTATTTTAAACAGTACATCCGTTTTTCAGGCAGGCAAAACAGGCGCAGGCCACTTATTTCCTGCTGCGGAATACCAGAACCTTTAATCTTTATAAAGGCCATAGGCTACCCAGCTGAAAATTAGCTCTGGAAGGCCATTTTCATTAAAATAATCAGGATTGAGAGCAGGCATTTATAGCTGCAGCTATGGCCAAACAGACTGTATAGTTGTATGTCAGCTTTCGTACATCAGTTGTTAAAAGAGTGTTCTAAAAGTTTTTTAAAAATTTGATTTTAATGTGGTTAAGGTTTAAACCGGCTGCTGATTGGTTTGCCGGTTGCGGCATCTCTGCCCTTCAGCTCTACATACAATACATTAGGCACCCAAAAGGTACCGCCCTCCACTCTTACAAAAACCCGATCCAAGATGGCTTCTTTCTCGTTAATGGTAGTGCACACATTGAACTTGCCATCAGCGGCTTTCCGCAGGTAAAGCGACAGCTTGGAGTAACATACAAACTTTAGCTCGTAGTTGTCTTTTCCCAGCTTTTTGGTGTTTAAGCCATAGGCGAATTTGCGCTGCACGTAATTCAGCTCCTTCTGCTCCCCCCCTTCGGCATACCTGATCCAGAATACATGAATAGGCTCCTGCTCGTTTAGCACACCCGGCGATACTTCATTTAGCTGGTACACCACAGTGTTCGCGTTCGGATCGCGCTGCACATAAAACTTCAGGTTTTTTACATTTTTAGGCACCGGCAGTGTGTCTGCTTTGGCCTCTAAACCAGTACCTGTAAGGTTGTTTGCTTGTGCAGCAGGCAGCGTGGCAAACAAGAGCAGCACCAGTAGGAAAAGGTATAGTTTTTTCACCATCTAATTGATTAACTTTAAGGGGTTACCATTTCTTTCTGCTGCATGGCTCTTTTGGCATCCATCAGCCTGTTAACCGCGGTAATGTTAGTGAGCACAGCCATTACTGTTAAGGGCAGGGTAAACACCGACATGGTTTCAAAAATATGAAACGGTATACCCGGCACATACACCTTGTAGTCGGCCCCAACAAAAGAATAAGTAATGCCGCAGGCAATGGCCGATAAACCGATCAGGACCACCCGCTCCGGCCGTTGCATCAGACCACCTTTGCACTCTACGCCTAAGCCTTCGGCGCGTGCGCGCGTGTAGCTTACCATCATAGACCCAATAAGGGCAATAAAGGCAAACAACGAACTAAGCAGGTAGTGATGCGCAATAAGGTAATAGCAGATCCCCATAAACATGATCATTTCGCTGTAGCGGTCCAGCACCGAGTCGTACATGGCACCGAATTTGGAGCCCATGTTGCCGAGTCTGGCCACCTGCCCGTCGAGCATGTCGAAAAGGCCTGCAAAGAGCACCAGGGCACCCGCCCAGCCGACATACTCCAGTTCGCCACGGTTACTTCGCTCCCCACCTATTATAAACACGGCCGCTACGCCTATGTTCAGGATTAACCCTGTGGTGGTTACGGCATTGGGAGTAAAACCAAGCCGGATTAAGAATCTAACTATTGGGTTTATTACCTTGTAAATTCCCAGCTGAAGTGAATCGCGAAGTGCTTTCATGCTCATGGTGTTTCTGACAATCGTCGTTTAGAAATCGAACTTAAACCTACCCCTTATACCGATATCCGCCACATTTGGATGATCGAGATATGACAGGCGCTTCACTACATCTATCCGGAAAAAATTAAAGATATTGCCTACGCCTACACTTGCTTCCATATACGGTTTATTTTCTAAGGTGTAAGTTGCCTGCCTGCCATCTCCAAATGTAGGGAAACGCAGCAATTCAGGATTGTTTTCGGGCATATTCTCTTCTCTCACTTTACCATACAGTGCTTTAAAAGTGACGAATTCCCGCAGCCTTGTTTTCTTGATTAGCGGAATTTTGTTAAAAATAAACCCGTTAAAGCTGTGGTCTATGTGCACGCTGGCGTACTGGTCGCTCACAAACTCTAGGAAGTTCATCAGGTTATAAGACTGCATCTGGTAAGAGTAAGTCTGGTTGGCCCGGTGAATAGTCAGGAGCGGGAATGGCACCTGCCCAAAAGTGTAACCACCCTCTGTTACAACATCGGCATAGCCGAGTTGCGCCAAGTAAAAACGTTTGTTTATGTTCAGGGCCACATTCTGGTAATCATACTGTCCGCCAAACGGGCCTTTCATGCCGGCAGCTGCCCGCAACGTGAATATAGGGTAGCGGTTTGGGATGGGGGTGCGGTAAATTTTGCCTTGCAAAAACTGCTGATTTGGTGCCCACCTTAGTTCCAGCGTTGCCTCAGAGGTAGTAAGTTGCTGTATCTGAAGCGGACTTTCTCCTCCCCCTACCAGCCCCACCTTTGCGTACTGCAACGATCCGGCTGGCGACTGTTTCCAGTTTCTAAAGCCTATCCTGTACGAAAAATTGTTTTCGAACTCCCGTAGGTAATCTATGTTATAGGTTTCGTTGTAGAGCCACTTATCGTTTTCGCCCCGCTTAAAGGAAAGCAGGAAATTGTCTTCCTGCACAAACTGCAGCTCCTGCCCAGGAATTTTAGTGTCTTTCTGGTAGCTCACCCGAATAGCCCGTACCGGAAATTCAAATATGCTGCGATCTGTTAACGAGTAGGTTCCTCCTAGGTAATATTTCCACTTCTCATCTTTAAACCCATATGCAGCATAGGTATCGATGGTAAATTTCTTACTGAAGTTGGTGGTTGTCCGGCCACCAAACCGTAACCGGAAGCCTTCTACCGGGTTAAAGCTATAGAAAGTATTAAGTGGCCCAATCTCAATTTTGGGTCCCATCCGTTTATAGCCTGCTATCAGGGCTGTTGCCCAGTCCATGGTCCTTCTATAGGATGGCGTATTTACCAGGCTATCGATGTTGGCATAGGTATTTGCTTCTGCCACAGTCAGGGCATCGTGCCGGCTGATCTGCCAGTAGCTTTCGTCCTGATCCGCGGAGGTGAACATTTTCTCTACCGGCTCTCCATCGTAAAGTGTGGCTGGCTGTGCCTCATTTATTTTAAAATCTTTAAAAGAAACTACACGCTCCCCGTAGAACCCGGCATCGCTGTTCGCAGTTAAACCAAAGTCGGTTTTAAGTTGGCTTTTGCTAAGGTGGTACCGGTTATCGCTGTTCTTCTCGAAGTCGAGCTTTATCTTCAGGTCGCGCACCCAATTTATGTTTACTCCTTTTCCTACCCACATGTCCACGCTCTGCACGGCGTAGGTGCCGTCCAGCGTCACGAACATTTTGCCGGTAAACATAAAGGCAGATGTGTTACGGGGTTCAAACTCTAGTTCAGCCAATTTTTCTCCGGAAGCAGTAGTAATGGTGTCTTTCAGGTAGAACTTATAAAAAGTTGGCGCCATATCCGCTATCGGGCTCAGGAACTGATTTGTGACAATGGTAATGTTATTGTCGTAAATATCGATATCCTGGTACATGTGCTGCATGTAAGACAATATGCCGTTATTATCTACAAACTCCCCAAAGTCTACTTTTTTGTTAGCCTTCACTATGGTTTTCTTCTTCTCCGGATTTTTACGGTAATAGCGCTGGGAAATGTCTTCCTGCATAAAGAAAGGAAGAATGGCTTTGCCCTCGATCACGGTGGTGTCAAGGTTATTGGTAATAAAGTCGTACTTGCGCAGCAGCAGGTTGTTTTTGAGCTTCTCTGGCGTGTTCACCAGCGAAAGCTGCATTTTCTCATACTGCTCGTACTCCACAAAATCGTACTGTTCCGGTTGGTTCTTGCTTTTATTGTCGACGATCAGGCGAATCAGGTCCACAGCAGGGTTGTTCTTGTTGCTGTATCGCTTCTTGCCTACCACCACCACCTCGCTCAGTACTTTTGCATCGCTCTCCAGTTTAATTGTGAGTGTCTGTTCCTGCCCCGGTTTAATGGGCACAGTCAGGGTTTTGTAGCCCACATAAGATACTTGTATGTTAGACCGTACCTGATTTGTTTTTAGGAGGAACTCACCGTTTATATCGGTACTAGTGCCTATGCTGGTGCCCGGTAAAAATACCGAAACACCTATCAGGGTTTCTTTTGTAGCAGCATCGGTAACGGTTCCTTTTATGGTCGTAACAGCACTTTGTGCCCTTACGGTATTTACCTGTACTCCTGAAAAGAAAATGAACAGTAAGCAGAGCAGGAAATTAAGATATAGCGTATATATATTCTTATTTGAATACATATCTTTTCTGAATTATATAGTTATAAAAGACACCGACAAGTATGGATGCAAACACTTTGGAGTAGATATAGTTAATACCTCCGTAGTGTGTCACAACGTACACGGATGAAGCGTTTAGCAGCAGGCTGCCATTCCAGACCATGAAGTATTTGAAGAATTGTGTCGGTATAGCTTTATCAGAAGCCTGGAATACCCAGTTTCTGCCAAGCATAAAATGCGTCAGGCCACCCGTGGTAGTACCCAATACGGTACCTGCCACATACCAGAACCCGAATATTTCCACGGCAACAATCGTCACCAGAAAGTCGACGCCAGAAGCGACTAGAGAAGCTGCCTGCGCCTTTAGGAAGGTAAACATTTAGAATATCCTGAAGTATAGAAGTAGTTGTAAGAGTATGTTCGCATATACACCAGCCACTACATCGTCCAGCATTACGCCCCAACCTCCAGGCACTCTTTCCAGCCTGCGGATATAAAGCGGCTTAGCTATATCAAAGAAGCGGAACAACACGAGTCCTACAGCCAGGGTGCTTAAGGTAACAGGCATAAATAACATGGTAATGCACATGCCAGCCACCTCATCTATAACCACCTTTTTGTCGTCTTTGCCCCAGTGTGGCTCAACCTGGTCTGATGACCAGACGCCAAGCCCGGTCAGGAGCAAGGTGACCAGGGGCAGCCAAGTCACAAGCTGGTCTCCACCGAGCTGGTGCAGGGCATACAGGCAAAGGCATACAGCAACTGCAGCTACCGTACCTCCTCCCTTGCCTATATAACCAATGCCCAGACTGGTGGAAACTAGTTTGTGTACTTTTAGCATCAGATAATAATTAGAGCGATTCTACCAGATCCTGGTAATAGTCGAGGCCCAGGTGTGTAATCAGGTCCTCTCCCATCATGTGGCGCAGGGTGTTCTGCAGCTTAATCAGCTGCTTAAAGATATCGTGCTCTGGTCGTAGCCCCTCAGCTGTCTGAGGCGATTTGTAGTAGAACGACATCCACTCCTGAATGCCGCTCATACCGGCACGTTGAGCCAGGTCGGTGAACAAGGCCAGGTCAAGCACAATCGGTGCCGCCAAAATAGAGTCGCGGCAAAGGAAGTTGATCTTGATCTGCATCTGGTATCCCAACCATCCGAAAATGTCAATATTGTCCCAGCTTTCTTTGTTATCGCCGTGAGGAGGGTAGTAATTGATACGTACTTTGTGATATAAGTCACCGTAAAGTTCCGGATTATCTTCCGGACGCAGAATGTCTTCCAGCACACCCAGCTTCGAGACTTCTTTTGTCTTAAAGTTATCCGGATCATCCAGTACCAAACCATCGCGGTTACCCAGAATATTAGAAGAAAACCAGCCTTTAATACCCAGTGCCCTTGCCTGCAGACCTGGCGCCACAATGGTTTTCATCAGGGTCTGGCCGGTTTTAAAGTCCTTGCCCGAAATGGCAACACCGTTTTCTTTCGAAAGCTCAACCAACGCCGGAATATCAACTGTCAGGTTAGGAGCGCCGTTTGCAAAAGGCACACCTAATTTTATAGCTGCATAAGCATAAATCATGCTGGGCGCTATGCGTGGGTCGTTGTTGTGCAGACCTGCTTCAAATGCTTCTATAGACTGGTGCACGTCGCTTACTTCGGTATACACTTCTGTAGAGCCACACCATACGACCACCAGGCGGTTACACTTGTTCTCCTCCTGGAAGTTGCGCATATCATCCATCAGCGCCTCGGCTAACTCATACTTGGTAGCACCTGTTTTCACGTTCGTACCAACCAGGTTCTTGGCATACGCCTTGTCGAACACAGCCTTCATTGGCTTAATTGCCTCCAGCTCCGGCTTTATGGCGTGCAGCAAACCAGGCTCCAGCACTTTGGCGTTAGTAGCGGCTTCGTACACATTGTCGGTATACACATCCCAACCACCAAACACAATGTCGTTCAGATTTGCCAGGGGCACAAAGTCCTTTATAAGCGGATTACGGTTTTCGGTTCTCTTACCCAAGCGGATGTTACCCATTTGGGAGAGTGAGCCAATTGGTTGAGATATTCCTTTTCGGATAGCTGCAACCCCGGCAATAAACGTGGTAGCCACAGCTCCCAATCCAGGAAGCAGGATACCCAGGCGCCCTTCGGCATTTTTAACTTGATATTCCATGTTATTTAGTTATGTCAAAAATATTGTTGAATCGTTTTTATAACCACTTATTTTCCTTGTACCACTGCAGCGTTTGGGCAAGTCCCTTTTCCAGGTCGTACTCCGGCACAAAGCCCAGGTCGGTCCGGATCTTTTCGATGCTGCAGTTCCAGTTTTCGGCGGCCAGCTCCCTTAGCTTTTCTCTGTTTAAAGCTGGCATAGCCTTGCTTATGGCATAGGCTGCTTCCAACAGGTCGGCTACCATGGCCACCATACCAATAGGCAGATGAAACTTGATAGATTTCTTCCCCAGAATCCGCTTGGTTATGGCTGCCAGCTGGTAACGGTCGTAACAATTGCCATCAGATATATTGTAGCTGGCATTAGTTTTTTCAGCTCCTAAAGCCTGCAGCACTGCCCGCGCCAGGTCTTTTACATAAACAAAGCTCAACCACTGCGGCTTGTTACTGATGTAGGGTTCCAGGCCCAGGTTCAGCGTCTTGAGAATTATATAAATGTCTTTTTCGCGTGGACCATATACCGCAGTAGGTCGCAACACCACCAGGGGCAGGTCCTCAATTTCTGACAGATACTGCTCTGCCAGCAGTTTGCTTTTGCCATAGGCTGTTACCGGATGCGCCTTGCTCTGTTCATGAATGGATACGGCATCGTGGTAGGCAATGGGCCCCAGCGCCGCCAGACTGCTCACAAAAACAAACTTCTTTAGCGGAATAGTAGCCTTTGCCGCTGCTAAAGCTAATCTCTGTGTGTAAACAGCATTTATCTCGCGGTATACCTGCTCTGTTTTCGCTTTTGTTATTCCAGCCGCATGAATGATGTATTGGTATTGCTTGTCTTCCAGTTCTTTTACCAGTGCCTCCTCATCAGTAAAATCAAGCGAAGTATACTTAATGTCGAAGGGCTTCAGATGTGCAATTACGCTGGAAGGCCGCACGGCGGCGTAAACCTCCAGCCCCGCCTGAAGGGCCGCCTCTATTATATGGAAGCCCACAAAACCACTTGCTCCCGTTATCAGTACCCGCTCTTTCATAACGCTTTCTCGTAAATGCGATATCGTTTGTATGGCTTGGCATCCATGTGAAGCAAGCCCTGGTTCATCAGCACGTTGTTTTCCAGAACCCACGATGCTTCTGCCATTTTCATGTTTTTTTCGCGGTACTTTTGCATAGCAGCTCCATAAAAACAAGCCTCGATGCCTAATTTTCGATAACCCTCTACTACACCCAACGCAATGATGCGTACAGCATTTATCTTTTTGCGTAGCAGAAGCAGCTTAAATAAGCCTGTGGGAAGCAAACGTCCTTTTTTGATCTTTTTCAGAATCTGGTTGATGTCCGGAATGGCCAGAGAGAAACCTATCATCTTGCCATTGTGCTCGGCTATCAGGCAAAAATCGGGGTCTACAATCAGCTTCAGATCATTGGCCATGTAATCAAACTCTTTTGGCGTCATGGGCACAAAACCTAGGTTTTTGTCCCAGGCAGAATTATAGATTTCGCGCAGGTTGGCAGCTTCCTCTTTATAATTTTTCAAGTTAATAGGCCTGATATTAATTCCTTTCTGCGCAAGCCGTTTCCTGAACGCTTCCGAAAGCCGGTAGGGCCTGTCGTTAAAATTCTCGGCCAGGAACTGGTAAGCCAGCAGATCTACTTTTTTATGCAAACCGAGGCGCTCCAGCATCGGCCCGTAATACTGGTAATTATAAGGCATCATGGCCATGGGCGAGCTATTGAAGCCTTCCACCAGCAAGCCGCAGGTTTCGTTGGTGGAGAAGTTCACCGGTCCTATCATGGTTTTGCTGCCCTTGGACAAGAGCCACTGCTGTACCTGCCGGAACAACATATCTGCCACCTCCCCATCGTCTACACAATCAAAAAAGCCAAAAAAGCCGTCCTGTGTATGGTTAAAGGCATTGTGGTTATTGTTCAGGATAGCCGCTATACGTCCTACCACTTTGCCCTGGTGGTAAGCCAGGTACAGCTGAAGCGTAGAGTGCTCATGAAAAGGGTGTTTGCCAGGCGTAAGCAAATCCTTTTGCGCTATGTAAAGCTCCGGCACGTAGTACGCGTCGCCTTCATAGAGCGCATGCGGAAAGTCAATAAATGCCTTCAGCTCCTGCCTGGTATTAACTGGCAATACTTGCTTCATACGATGCATCTCTGGTATTAATGCCAACCACTTTAAAGGCATCTGCTATTTTAGTCACGGCCTCTTCAATCTGGCTGAACGTGTGCGTGGCCATTACCGAAAGCCGGATAAGTGTTGAATCGGCTGGCACGGCTGGTGCCACGACTGGGTTCACAAACACGCCATTGTCCTGCAGCACTTTGGTTACTATAAAAGTCTGGTAGTTATCGCGCACATAAATAGGTATAATGGGTGTTTCAGTAGGTCCAAGCTCTAAGCCAGCAGATCGCAGCAGGCCGGTGGCGTAGCGTGTGTTTGCCCACAGCTGCTCTATCCGCTCCGGCTCCGACTTAATTATATCGAGAGCAGCCAGGGTGCTGGCCACAGAAGACGGCGACATGCTTGCGCTGAAAATAAGGGAGCGGGCGTGCTGTTTCAGGTACTGGATGGTATCCTGATCGCTGGCAATAAAACCGCCCAACGATGCCAGCGATTTGCTAAAGGTACCCATAATCAAATCTACCTGATCTGTAAGCCCGAAGTGTGCAGCTGTACCGGCTCCTTGCTCTCCCAGCACACCCAGGCCATGGGCATCGTCTACCATAATGCTTCCGCCATAGCGCTCAGCCAGTGCCACCAGCTCCGGTAACTTTACAATGTCGCCCTCCATGCTGAATACACCATCTACCACAATCAGCTTAATTGCATCGGCAGGCAGCTTACTCAGCTTCTGCTCCAGGTCCTGCATGTTGTTGTGTTTGTATTTCAGCACTTTCGAAAAAGAGAGCCTGCTGCCATCTATAATAGAAGCATGGTTATATTCATCCAGAATAATATAGTCGTTGCGACCTGTGAGGCTGGAGATAACGCCAAGGTTTACCTGAAAGCCTGTGCTGAACACAAGCGCAGCATCCTTCCCAACAAACTCAGCCAATCTATTCTCCAGTTCCAGATGGATATCCAGGGTTCCGTTGAGAAACCTTGAACCGGCACAACCTGTGCCATACAGGTCGATTGCCTTCATGGCTGCCTCCTTCACTTTCGGGTGATTAGTTAAACCCAGATAGGCATTGGACCCAAACATCAGCACCCGCTGCCCCTCTATAATTACCTCTGTATCCTGTGCAGATGTTATGGATCTGAAGTAAGGATATGCACCCTCCCTTTGTGCTCTCTCACCCGCCAGAACTGTGGCGCTCTTTTCCCGGGCTAAAATTTTGTGACGTAATATATTACCCATCTGTTTATAAAAATTATGGAATAAATCTTATTTATATAAATATCCGGTTATATCTTATTAATTACAAGAGTGTTAACCGCATTTATAAAAGACTTATTAATATTTTATTAAGTTAGTTTTTTTGTTCAGAAGTAAAAGAACTAACTGAACAAAAAAAATGCCCTCAGAGCATTTAATATTTTAAATTTTAAAATCTGCTAGACCAATAGCAAATATAAATCTGAAATAAGCAGAAATGTTTCTATCTTATCTTCCGCTGTGTCTGCTTTGCTTACCTTCTGCTGCACTGTCTAGAAGACAACTTCTATCCTGCGCCAGCCTACTGCATCACATTCTCCGTTTTTCTTTTACGCAAATAAAGCCTGCTTTATCCTTTTCCAGTTGGCTTGGCAATGGTTGCTAAAGCCAAGCCAAAATGTATTAAAAGCTTCTGGCTGGTTTAAGAATCGCTACCTCCTCTAAATCATAGCACCCGCCCACACCGATCGACTAAAATCGTATTCTGGTCCAAAGGTAATTACTTATATCTTTATTTAGCTAACAAATCTTTATTTTTTTTATTCTCACTGGAGCTTATCAACCACCAATATCATCTAAGACCTTATTTTTTAGCGCCTTATAAAGGATATGCTTACGTACTAATCAAAACTGAAAACGCTTTGTTTACTCCAGACTTCCACCGGCCAGGCAGCCCCACCTTAAAGGATGTAGAACCGGGCCGGTGGTAAAGATCCTAAAGAACGTGGCCCTAAAAATCAGGAGAGCGCCTGGGGTGCAGGACTACCAGCCGGCCTGGAGCGGTCATCGGGTAAGGGCACAAAATCATGATTGTCGGTTGGTGGTAGAAGAATACGGCCTGCCTTCCAGTCTGCTTTGGCCTGCTCAATTCTTTCTTTTCTGGAAGAAACAAAATTCCACCAGATAAACCGCTCCCCAAGCGGCTCTCCGCCCAACAGCATCAGGGTAGTAGGTTCTTTTGCCACTATGGCCGGGTCGGCACAGTTGTTGAACACCAGCATCTGCCCCTCCTTATAGGTTCTGCCAGCCACTTCCAAGCTGCCTTTCGCCACGTAAATGCCGCGTTCTGTGTGTCCGGTTGGTAAGCCGAAGCGAGCTCCCTGCTCCAGCACTACATGCAGGTAAAACAAAGGTGAATGAGTTTTAACATGACTGTTTAACCCGTAGGCGTTTCCGGCAATCAACCTCATCCACACGCCGGTATCTGTGAATACGGGCAGCTGCTCTGGCTTATAATTATCAAAGGCAGGAGCGGCTTCTTCGTCTTTCTCGGGAAGCGCCACCCACGTCTGAATCATTTCAAGAGAGCCTCCGGCCAGAGCGGCCGGGTCTTCGAAACGTTCGGAATGAGAGATGCCACTGCCAGCTGTCATCCAGTTTACTTCGCCCGGTCTGATGACCTGCTCCACCCCCAGGCTATCGCGGTGGGTTACCTGGCCGCCAAAAAGATAACTGACCGTAGATAAACCAATGTGCGGGTGGGGCAGCACATCCATAGAAGGCAATAAACCGGGCTGCAGATCTACAGGACCGGCATGATCCATAAAAATAAAGGGGCCTACCATCCGGCGCAGCCGGAAAGGTAAAATGCGGCGCACATCCATGCCCGGGGCAAGAGAGGCCTGCCGTGCTTCAATTACAATATCCAGCATAAGTTTTTATTGATGTTATGAGTATAAATATCCTTTCGGAAGCTTAAGTATGAACTGACTGCTACTGCCTTACTTGTTAAGAAAGGTAGCGATTAGAATCAATAATGTAAAGCAGCTTTTGCGCAAAGCCAGTGCCTCCTGCACAAGTCGGGATACCCTGAGCCCAACCTGCATCATTACCACTCCGGAAGTCTATTTTCATTAGCAGAATTACTGGCAGAAGACTCACCCAAATAAAAGATTGCGACATTAAGTTACAGGGCGAACACTTCTGCCAGGTGCACAGATTGACAATTTTTTGTTGGGGAAAGGAGCCCTCTTTAAAGAGCGTTCAGCGAGTGAGGGTGCAGGGGCGCCCTTAAGACAAAATCGTCTTAGTTTTTTGGTTCTTTTTGCATTAAGACAATAAGAACAAAGACAACAGCAATGAAACAAGCAGCTACAGCAGTTATTGTAAGAAAGTAACTATGCGAACTTAGATAAAAAACCATTGCCTTGCCTCCCACCCACAAGATCTTTACAAGATGACAAAGAGAAAAAAAGGAAATTATTTTAGCAACTACCCCATACATAAATCAGCCTTATGGGCAGAAACGAGCTTAAAGCAAAACAAGATTCAACCTAACGAAGTTAACGGCAAGTTCCCCCACTCCACCCGATCAACCTCCCCTACTCAACCGCCAAACTAATTCTGCTAATGAAAATACCCTTCAGGAGGCAGATTTAGATTTTTAGGGCCAAGTCATGCATTTCCGTTCAGTCCTTTCGTATTACAAAAAGTTACACTAACATTGAGGTATGGAAATAGGAATCACCACCTTCGCAGAAAACACGCCCGATCCTGCTACCGGGAAACTCCTCAGCGCACAAGAACGCATGAGGAATCTGATGGAAGAAATTGAGTTATCAGATCAGGTTGGTTTAGATGTTTTTGCCATTGGAGAGCATCACCGGTCTGATTTTGTTGTTTCTTCTCCGGCGGTCGTATTGGCAGCTGCCGCTGTTAAAACCAAAAACATAAAGCTGTCGAGCGCGGTAACGGTGCTGAGTTCCGACGACCCGGTAAGAGTATTTCAAGACTTCGCCCACGTGGATTTACTATCGGGTGGCAGGGCTGAGATTATGGCAGGCCGAGGATCTTTTATAGAATCGTTTCCGCTGTTTGGCAACGACCTGAAAGATTACGATACACTTTTTGCCGAAAAACTGGAACTGCTGGTTGAGCTTAATAAAAGCGAAAAAATAACCTGGGAGGGTAAACACCGCGCCTCTATCTCGAACCGGGGAGTATACCCACGGCCCTACCAGCAGGAGCTGCCAATCTGGATAGCCGTAGGAGGCACGCCAGCCTCTGTGGTGCGGGCCGCAAGCAAAGGTTTGCCTATGGCACTGGCTATTATAGGCGGAAATCCCGAGCGGTTTGTTCCGTTTACCGAGCTGTACAAAGAAACCTATGCCAGCTCCGGCCACAACGCTGCCAAGCTGCAGTTAGCCATTAACTCCCACGGTTTTATAGCCGATGACTCTCAGCAGGCAGCCAACGATTTTTACGGCCCATATGCTTACCTAATGAGCAAGATAGGGAGAGAGCGTGGCTGGTCGCCTATGAACAGACAACAGTTCGACATGATGCGCGGTCCGGAAGGCTCCCTGCTGGTAGGAAGCGCGCAGGAGGTAACTGAAAAAATCCTGTACAACTATGAGCTGTTTGGCAACACCCGTTTCCTGCTGCACATTAGTGTTGGCACCTTGCCACACGCAAAAGTGATGCGTGCCATAGAACTGTTGGGAACGGTAGTAGCGCCTGCGGTAAAGGCAGCCATTGGCAAACAAAAGTAACAGGCCCGGAATTTACTGCCTTTACCAACCAAACAGGTTTATAATTTACTGCTTTTGTATACCAAGGGCAGGTTGCGTTTTGCCTGCAGCATATGCCGCTGGTTGTGCGCCACCAGGAACTGGAGCACATCGCCGGGCTTAAGCCAAAGCCACTTTAGAATAGAAACGGGTATGGCATTTTTAGTTAAGTCTGCGCATTCGGCCTGGTGCAGCAGAAGCAACAGCTCTTCCTGCTGCCGGATAAATTCACTTACTACTGCCTGCGCATCAGGCACCTGGGGTGGCTGGTGCCTTTTAGCGGCTTTATACTTTGTTCGGCTGGTGGCAGGGTCCATCATTTGGATAAATTTATTACCGAGCCAGCTGCTTTTATAGGTGGTGCTGGTAGTGGTTGGCGGTTGATTGGCAAAACTGGCCTTGAGGCGGGGCAGGTAATAATCGCCATAACTGTTGAGGTGGGCCAGGCACTGGGCTATGCTCCAGCCGCCATCCCCGGCAGGTTGTAGCAGCACCTCCTCCTCCAGGTTCTGAAAAACCTTTATCGCCGTTTCGATGTGCTGCTCCACGCTGGACTCCAGGTGCTGCAGCAAGTCAGCTTTGTTAACTGTTTTCATATCAAACTGCTTTCTGATTTACTTCAGGTTGTTTGTATGCCAACACCAACACCAGCGCCAGCACAAACAGCACCGATTCTGTGAGCAGCCACTGTGTTCCAAAATCGCCAAGAGCTCCCTCACTAAAAATGGTAATGGTGCGCGACAAGGCGTAAAACCCCCACAGGAGGCACAGAAAGGCAAGTGCTTTTCTGGCATCGGTAAACATGAGGTACATCAAGCTGATGAACAGGCTCAAACCTACTCCGCCATACACGCCCCTGATAGAGCTGAAGGCATCGGTGGTTTGGAGCTGTACCTGTACCAGGTCCATCACCGACTGCGGATTGGCAAAGGCCATTACACTAACTGATAATAGGCTGAGCGCCGATACCAAGATAAAGCCTTTGGCGGCTACCTGTAAGATTTTCTGCTTTTTCATAACGTTCTAACGTATAAGTTACGTTACAAAGATGCGCCAGCTGCGCTACGTAATTCTTGGTAAATACCAACATTTTCAACGCTGGCCGATGCGCTAAATCTTTACCTTATTCAGAAGTTTGCTGAAATTGGTGGCATCTATACCCAGGTAGTTTGCAAGGTATTTGTGGGGCACCAACTGTAAAATATGCGGGCTCCGCTTTAGCAGCATCTTAAATTTTTCTTCCGAAGAATAACACTGCAGCTCTACCAGTCGCTCCAGCAAGCCAGCCAAACTATGGGTCACGCCAATTCTCACCATGCGCTCTATACCTGGGTGTACCTGCATAAGCTGCTGAAGATCGGCAAAGGAAGCTCGCAGAAAAACAGATGGCGTCAGCGTTTCAAAATAATAGCGTGAAGGTTGTTGCAGCAAAAAGGAATCGAGCACTCCTCCAAATGAAGGGGCATAGGAGAATATGAGTGTAGCCTCCCGGTCCTGCTCATCGAAGTAGTATACCCGCTGCACCCCCTCCGCCACAAAATACAGGTAATGCTCTGGTTCGCCAGCTGCTGTTAACAGCACTTTTCTTTTGGCTGAAAATGGCTTCCAGGCAGATGAAAAAGCAACCCACTCCTGCTCCGGTAAAGGGCATATAGTCGAAACTAGTTCTTTTAACTGCTGCTGGTGTACATTCATAAAGAAACGGTTTTTTACCCAATGGTGCTGCGGCAAAGAGATAACTAATTTAGCAAACACGCAAGGCATGACTACAGACCGGAAGTTACTATGTTTTCTGTTTTAAACAACAGCAACAGTTCTGCAGGAACCTGTTCCAGTTGCCAAGCCCGCTCCTGCAGCGGGTTTAGGCAAGCTTTGCAGGCATAAGAGGCTGCGTACCTGGCGTGGCTGGCTACATGAGCTGTGGCCGCTGCATGCCCGGCTGCCCGTGCAGCTGCTATGGCCTCTGGTTGAGTAGCTTCGCGGGCAGCCGCATGGGCCGCAAAGGCAAACTGCCTGGCCGTGGCCATAGGTAAGGTGCCGCTTACCCAGAGGCGGGCTGCTTGTATAGCTTTTCGTGGGCGACAATCTTCTGGTTGCGCTTGCTCGAACTGCGCTATTACATGTTCGGCACAAGCCGCTGCCCATAAGGCTATTTGTTGATGCGCCTGCTTCTCCAGGTGTTTCATGTTCGTCTTATTAACTAAGCGCCTTCTCCTCCCATTTTACCAGCTACTCGGCCAAACCCAAACCATTTACTATTACCGAATACTGGTTAAATCGACAGTTGGAGGAATACTTATTGTTATTTGGTAAAGATAGTCTGATTGGTTAACAATTTATTTTAGTGGGACGAGGTACAGCGCCAACACATTTTCTAAGGCAGAGTTTGGTCCTAAACTGCTGGGAAAAGGAGTCTTTGATGTTTCGCATTTTAATTTTTCGGGCTTGCCTTCCTTTTTTTCAAGCAAGGGTGCCGCAGGCGGGGTGGTTCCTTGTATCAAGAGAAAAAGAACAAAGGCTCCAGCCATACAGTAGCTTTTTTCATTGCTATATTTTAAGAAGTTGGTGTATGGAGACAAGAAGCAGCCTACATAAAATAAAGATAAGCAGAATGTAAAACCGTTGCACCTGCTCCGGTGCTTTTTCAAATTAAACTAATAAAACATGTCTTTCGGAGGCTTATTGGAAGACTAGGAACACAGGGCATAAGGCCTTTTTTTAAAATGGCTATTTGTTTTGCCAGGAAACTTGCAAGAGCTGCGCAAACTGTAAGTCTCCCTGCTTTATTTCCGAATCAAGATGCAGCATACCTAAACAATTCTTCTAATGAAAATGGCCTTCCAGAGCTGTTCCAGAGAAACAAGACAATAGGCCGAAGTTCTTTAGCCCAGGCAGAGAGTGAGCCAATTATACTATTAGAAAAACGGCTGTACTAGGAATTCCAGATAAAAAATACTTGTAGTGGTGATTGCAGAAGAGCTGAAAAGAGCAAAGAGGTTGGAGATTCTGAAGATTACAGGCGCTCAATTAATACGTACCTGGCCGAGAACCCATTGCTTTTGTAAAGCATTTGCAAAGCGGTAATAAATGATTTTCGGTAAGAACGGAGGGTGTGTTGGTAACTGTTCGGTTCCAGGTAGTTGATGTACCCCTGGCCGTTAATGCGACCTACATACTTTCGCACTTCGGTTTCCTGCACCTCTGCCAGCCCTTTTGCCAACACCACAGACCGAATGTAAGGCATAGCCGAATTCATGCTTTGGTAATCGGAAAAAGCATAAAGGCGGTAATAAGAGCTCAGCTTAATAGAATTCATAAAGCAAAAATAAGCCACGCAATTGGTTTCTGCTACTGCTGCCGTTTTAAATCCGGATCAGATGCGCTACACAATATCCACCTTAAAATATACCTTAAATAAAGATCCCTGCCCGAGTTCGCTTTCCAGCTCAATTTTGCCGTCGCTGTTTTCGACAATGCGCTTTACAATGGTCATGCCTACGCCAGTGCCTTCGGTGTGGTCGTGGAGGCGGGTAAACATGCTGAACACCTTGTGGTGATCCTGTGTTTTTATTCCCAAACCATTATCCTGCACCGCCAGCACCACATAAGCCCCTTCCTGGTACGTGCTAACTTTAATCTTAGGCTGCCTTAGCGGGTGGCGGTATTTTATGGCATTAGACACCAGGTTGTACACAATGCTCCGAAGGTTCTTGCGCGAATATACCACACCAGGCACTTTCAAGAAATCCTCTTCTATTTCTGCATCCGACTCCTGTATCATCCGCTTAATATGGGATTTTACATCATCCAGAATTTCCTGAAAGCTCACGCTATCGTGGTTACTTTCTTCCTGGTACTGCAGCTTGGCTACTTCTGTTAGGTCAGTAAGAGTGTTTTTGAAGCGATCAATGGAATTGTCAATCATCTGGAGAATGGAATTACTTTCTTCCAGTTCCACACAGTTATCGGATAGTGTTTCCTGCAGGGCTTTAATCAGTCCTTCTATGTTAGTAATGGGGGCTTTTAAGTCGTGGGAGGCAGTGTAAACAAAGTTCTCTAAGTCTTTGTTAATTTTTATAAGCTCCTTGGTACGGTCCTGCACACGTAACTCCAGTTCGCGGTTCATTTGCAGCGCCGCTTTGTTTGCTTTTTCGAGCTCTTTTTTTTGAATAAAAAAATTGATAAATGAGGCTACTTTGGCGCGGGTAATGTAAGGGTGCAAAGGCTTAAACAGAAAATCTACGGCACCGGCTTCAAAACCAGCCACCACATGCGACGACTGCTCCACAATAGCTGTTACAAAAACAATCGGAATATCTTTTGTTTTGGAATTGTTGTGCAGGTATTGCGCTACTTCGTAACCATTCATGCCAGGCATTTGCACATCGAGCAGTATCAGGGCTAGTTCCTCCCGAAGCGCAATTTTTAAGGCCTCCTCTCCGGAACCGGCAAAGAGGTAGGTAATATTTTCACCTTCACTGTATAATAAACTCTCCAGGCTAATCAGGTTTTCTGGCTTATCATCTACCAAAAGCACCTTTACCTTGTAAGAATCAGTCATTTCTAATGGAATTGGTTGCGATTGTTGATCAATCATCATGTAATTGATAGTAAAAATTCCTGAATCCTTCCTAAACCCATTACGCTGCAGCCTGGAATTAATTTTATGGCTGATTCTGGCATTGTACTCACTTCGGCCTCGGCAGGATCCTGCACTATGGTTAAACCACCTTTATCGTGAATATATTTTAGCCCAACACTACCATCCCTGCTTGCTCCACTTAGCAAAATACCGATAAGCTGCTTCCCCATTACATCAGCTGCGCTCATAAAGGTAACGTCTATTGAAGGTCGGGAGTAATTCTCTAAATCTGAAACATCAAGTGAAAACGTTTTATCTTTTTCTACCAGCACATGATAATTTGCCGGGGCAAGATGCACATGTCCAGGCAAAAGCGGTTTTTTCTCGTCTATCTCCTGCACTTGTAGTTTCACCTTTTTCTCATAAATATGCTGTAGTTCGCTTTCGGTATTGCGCAACCGGTGTAGCACAAGTACTACTGGTAATGCAAAACCCGACGGCAGCCCTTGCAGTATTTTCAGTGAGGCCTGTATGCCTCCCCAGGAACCACCCATTACCACAACCTTCTCGTACGACTGCATTTAGCCTGCTTTACGGTAAATTCTGTTGTTTTTGTCGGTAAGCTGGTACCTCGAATTAAGAACAGAAAGTGCCAATGTTTCTTTTTTGCCCAAGGCCAAGTATCCTAAGTCTACCATGCTCTCGTCGAAAAGCTTGAACACCCGCTCCTGAAGCTGGTGAGTAAAATAAATAAGTACGTTACGGCACAGAATCAGGTGAAATTCGTTAAAAGAGGCATCAGTTGCCAGGTTATGCGGGTAAAAAACCACATTTTTTATAAGATACGATTTAAATTTAAGGCTACCATAATTGCTCACATAATACTCCGAAAACTCCTGCTGCCCCCCCGAGGCATAATACCCTGATGTATAGGCCGCGATATTGCCAGCAGGAAAAATACCTTCTTTGGCTTGCCTCAGAACTTTTTGATTTACATCGGTTGCGTAAATTTTTGTTCTGTCCAGAAGCCCCTCTTCTTTAAGCAAAATGGCCAGCGAGAACAGTTCTTCGCCCGTGGAGCAACCGGCATCCCAAATCTTGATAAAAGGATAGGTAGAAAGAATAGGAAGCACATTTTTACGCAGCGACAGAAAGAAAGAAGGGTCGCGGAACATCTCGGTTACATTAACTGTGATCTCCTGCAGAAAACCTTCAAAAAAATAACTATCGGCCATAACTGTTTGCTGTAGCACCTCCATACTCTCTATGCCCGTGTTGCCTACAAAGCGTTTTATTCGCCGGTAAAGCGATGCCCTGGAGTAACCCCTGAAATCATATCCATACTTTTGGTGCACCTGTTCCATCAGGTGCTCGGCCTCCTGCTCAAACTTAGCCTCGTCCTCAACCTTCATACAGCCATACCCGCATTAAAGTCAATAACTTATCGGTATCTATCGGCTTCGGAATATAATCTGATGCGCCCGCTTTAATACACTTTTCCTTGTCTTCTTTCATGGCCTTGGCCGTGAGCGCAATAATAGGCATGCGTTTAAACTGTTTGTTGTTTCGAATGTGCTTAATGGCTTCGATACCGTCCATTTCGGGCATCATAATATCCATTAGCACCATATCTACGTCAGTTTCTGTTTCCAGTTTCTCCAGTGCCTCCTTTCCATCGTATGCAACCACTGCTTCCATGCCATGCAATTCCAGTAAGCTGCTCAGCGAGTATACATTGCGCACATCATCGTCTACTACCAGAATTTTGCGGCCCTGCAGTATTTGCTCAGGCACATGAAGTTTCATTTTAAATTCGTTGCCTAGCGGCAAGCGCTGGTTAACCTTATGTAGGAACAGCTGCACTTCGTCGAGCAGGCGCAGGTAAGAGTATTCGTTTTTAATGATGATGGTGTTAGCAAATTCCTTCAGCCGGGTTTCTTCTTCCTCGCTCAAATCTTTTCCAGAATAAACAATGATCGGAATCTCCGAAAGCCCTTCCTTCGATTTCACTGATTTCATGAAGTCGTACCCCTTCATGCCCGGTAGGTTCAGGTCCAGGATGATACAGTCTACTTTCTGCTTGGCCAGCACCCTATCTGCTTCTTCTGCCGTGTATACCGAAGTCGACCGCATTCCATGGGCCAGTAACAATTCGGCCACGGCCTTGTTCTCGATTTCGTTGTCTTCTACAATCAGAATATTTTCGATGCTGCCATTTGTTATGCCGGCAATGGAAGTAAAGGCTTTGTTCAGCATTTCGAGGGTAACGGGCTTAGGCAGATATTCTTCGTTTTCCTTGAACTCGCCTGTTACCTCACTATCGTAAGCCGACATTACGTGCACGTTTATGTGCCGCAGGTTTTTATCTTCCCGGATTTGCCGCAGTACTTCCCAACCATTTATATCGGGCAACTGAATGTCAAGCAAAATGGCGTCGGGCTGCTCTGCTTTTGCCAGCTTCAGCCCTTCCTCACCGGTGTAAGCTTTAAATACCTTGAAGTTCTTGGCATCGGCAAAGTCGCCCAGTATATCGCTGAAGCCTTTGTCGTCTTCCACGATGAGCACCTTTATTTCTTTGTTGTCTTTGGAGTTTATGCGTTGCAGCACCTGCACTGCCGACTCCGTTTTTGGAACAGCCGGAGTTGGCTCTTGCTTAACCATGGTGCTGCTGGCGGCCAATTGCGGTTGCTGCTGCTGCTGCTGTTGCTCCGGAACACGTGGCAGGTAAAGTGTAAAGGTACTGCCCACACCCGGCTCACTCTCGAGGTGTAGCTCCCCCCCCAGCAGGGTGGCCAATTCCTTGCTAATGGTAAGCCCTAAACCAGTGCCACCATAGCGGCGGGTAGTGGAGGAGTCTGCCTGTTGGAAGGCCTCAAATACCACGTCCTGCTTTTCCTTTGGAATACCAATACCATTGTCTTTAACAGAGAAAGCAATTACTTCAGGGCTATCTTTAAGGGAGTCTGTGTTAAAACGTGGTTTGTTACGGACCGGGTAAACAGATAATTCTACCTCGCCTCCTTCGTTAGTAAATTTAATGGCATTGCCAATAAAGTTCTTGAGGATTTGCTCCAGTCTGAACCTGTCTGTGGTCAGAGTCTCGAACATATCGGGGGCAATATGTTGCGAAAAGTGGATGTTGCGCTTTTTGGCTATTTCGTCAAACATGGCATTCATTTGAATGTCGTTTACTTTAAATTCGTTGACCTCGAGCCTGATCAGCCCTGACTCAATTTTAGATAGGTCCAGAATCTCGTTGATAAGTTTTAATAAGTCGTTGCCGGAGCGATGTATAATCTGGGCATGGTCGATTTGCTTGGTGGAGAGCGTATTTTCGGTGTTATCGGCCAGCAGCCGCGACAAAATAAGAATACTGTTTAGTGGCGTGCGCAACTCGTGGCTCATGTTGGCCAGAAAATCGCTCTTATATTTGCTTACCGTCTCTACCTGGTTAATCTTCAGCTCAATGGCCTGGCGGGCATCTTCCAGGGCATCGTTTTTGCCCCGGAGTGCCTCATACTGTTCCTCCAGCAGCTGCGCTTTTTCCTCCAGTTCAGAATTCTTTTCCTGCAGTTCTTCCTGGTTTACGCGTAGCTCCTCTTCTGAGGCTTTAAGTTCCGCATTCAACTGCCGCAGCTCTTCCTGTTGGGTTTCGAGTTCTTCGGCCTGGTTTTGTGTTTCGTAGAGCAGCTCCTGTGTCTGTAAATGAATTTTGAGAGTGTGCACCATTACGGCCACTCGCTCCGAGGCTGCTTTGAAGAACTGCTGCTGCAACTCAGTATATTCTTGCCGTGAACAAAGCTCCAGGGCACCCACCAGGTTTTCGGTAAACTGCAACGGCAAAATCAGGATGTTAGCCGGCTCACTTTCAGAAAGCCCTGTCCTGATTTTGAGGTGCGAGTTCGGGATATGCTGCAGTAATTTAATTTTGCGTTCGCTAACTGCCTGCCCTACAACGCCAACACCTATATTAAACGACTCCAGCTGATTTAAACTGTATTGCACACCGTAGCTCGATTTCGGGCTTAGCCGCCCTCCCTCCTCATGCAGGTAAAAAATACCCGCCTCTGAGCCGGTGTAGTTGCACATAAAGGTTATCACTTTGTCGGCCACCTGCTCCAAAGCCGTTACTCCGGTAAGCAAGTCATTCAGCTCCGAGATACCAGCTAGAATCCAGTTTCGGTTGGCATTGTCTACGGAGAAGCGCTTCAGGTTTTCTTTCATGTCCCTGATGGCATAACTTAGCGCATCTTCTTTACTCTGCACTTCCACCTCCACATCGTAATTGCCCTCTCCAATAGCCTGCGCTACCTTTGTTAGCCCTATATTTTTGTTCAGCACGCCCCTGAAGGAGTCTGCTACCTGTCCAATTTCGTCGTTACTGTTTACTTGAATGGCTACATCTGTGGCGCCGATTCTGATCCGATCTGCAGCCACCCGCAAGGTGGAAAGGGAGTTTGAAATTAGACTCACAATGTAGAACGAAAGCACGGTTAGCAGTACCAGCAACCCAACCATTGCCAGCCCCAGCCCAATGAGGTACTGGTGTTTCTGCCTGACCTCGTTTTCTACCTGTGCATTTATACTTTGCAATTGTTTATTTTCGACGGCCCGGAATCCTTCTATGCTGTGTGTAAAATCGTTGAAAACAGGTAAGGCCTCCTCCGGATCGAGTTTCACCTCCGGGTTCATCTCCAGGCGTTGTAGCAAGGTGGCTACTTTTCGGTAACTCTCCCCAGATATGGCAGCTTTTAACTGCTGTCTCGTTTCAGGGGAAGCATAGCGGTTAAAATCGTCTAAGGCACGTTCAAAAAACCTTTTTTGTGACCTAATTTCTGCATAGTCTTCATAAGAGAACATGCCCTCCTGCATCACTTTCATGAGCAGGCTCCGCATGCGTGCCAGCTGAATTTTTGACTCTACCAAGTTCCTGAAACTTAGCATCCGCCTTGCTAGGTCTGCATCGCCAACGCCGTTGGCATTGGCATCTATTCTGCCTAAAAAAACAAAAATTAAATTATTGGAGTATTTCCTGAAATCGTCTAAATCAAGGTCAACCTGATCCAGATCGCCTCTAAATTTTTTAAAATCGTGGAGCAGCGATACATCTGCGAAAGACCGTTCATTCTGCTCCAGAAACTGCTTCAGCTCTCTTTCGGCTGCATCGGTTTCGGCCCGGAGAGATTTGGCCTCCAGAAGCATTTCTTCGTTTCCGCCTATGGCCACTAACATGCGCGCTCTTTCCCGCTGAAAAGCATGAATAACGTCAGAAAGCTTTTCTGATTCTAGCAATTGCAGTGACTGTACATTCAGCCTTTCGTTTTCTTCCAATTCTTCGCTTACTGTGGAAGCAACAAAATACAGCAGTGGAATGAGCAGAAGCGACAACAGGAGCATTAACTTGTCCCTGATCTTTAAATTTTTTATGATTTTCATTTAAGCAGTTGGTAATAACTCAAGCAGCATCAAACTGATGTTTTCGCAAAATACTAAATCGTGGCTTAAAAGTTACCCCTGCGCAGAGATTAGGGCTGTTTTAGATAAATTTTATTCAATATCTACAGCTCTACTTCATCCAAGTTTGGACGAAAAAGGATTAAGATTGAGTTTTAGGATTGTACTTGCTCAGGATTTGCGGCAGGTGTTCACCTTTTTTCTACTATTAGAAACTGGCACTTATCCTGTTTTCCGACCTAACATGAGCATGATTCCCGTGTCAGGATATTTAAAAAGGTGAGACAGAGGACAAAGCTTGGGGAGGAACCAGGGCACTCGCAGGAGCTGCGCAGGCTGTGAGGTATTACTGCACCTTTGAAGAACAATATAACCAGCAAGCCATTCAACAACCAAATTGAATTTTGCTAATGAAAATAGCCTTTCGGAGGCAAAATAGAGCGATAAGGCACAAGGGTCACCTTACCAAAACAACCTGAAAATACATGATAGTTGGAATCGAAACCAGATAAGCGCATGTTCCAGCTACCCTACAACGTTGATCCATCTTAATTTACCTTAGCTTCTGAAAGTAGTTTACTCCTACTGCCCCTGATGCCTGAAGGTAACATTAAAAGTAGAGCCTTTGCCTACCTGGCTATCTACCTCTATACTGTCGCCAGAATTACTAAGGATTTTCTTTACCAGATACAAACCGATACCCGAGCCCTCGACATGGTCGTGAGCACGTTTGAACATCGAGAATATCTTTCGAACCTGGTTGTTTGCAATTCCTAAGCCATTATCTTCTACAGACAAAATATACTCTCCAGTGGCGCTAATAGAAGTACGTACAACCACTTTGGGTGACCTTTGCGGGTCTGCATACTTTATGGCATTCGAAAGCAGGTTAAACAGAATGCTGCGAAGATTTTTCCGGGAGTACATCAGGTTATCAAAAGCAAGATCTTCAATTATTATTTCGGCCTTGCTGGTTTTGATGAGATCGCGCAAGTTTGATTTAATTTCTTGCAAGAGCTCCGGTATTTGCACGCTAACTGGTCTTTCCCTTTCCTGCTGCAGTTTAATAACTTCGCCTAAGTCGGCTATTACTTTTTTTAGGGTAGAAATAGACTCTCCCATCATGTGGAGCAATTCTGAATGTTCCTCCTGGATGGGGCCAAGATCCTCTAGGAGCGCACCGAGCAGCCCTTCCATGTTGATCACGGGTGCTTTTAAATCGTGCGAAGCTGCGTAAACAAAACTATCGAGGTCGTTGTTTATTCTGATGAGCTCCTTGTTCTTTTGCATCAGTTCCTCGTTTCTCTTCCGCATGGTGAGGTCGCGGGTAATCTTCGCAAAACCTAGAAGCCTGTTGTTTGAATTATAGATCGGAGATAGCACCACATTGGCCCAAAATGACGTGCCGTCCTTCCGGATGCGCCAGCCTTCGTCTTCGAAATGACCCTTTTCAACAGCTACGCTAAGTTCAAATTGCGGGAAGTTCGATTCGATGGCCTCTCTGGAGTAGAAAGTGGAAAAATGTTTTCCGATTATTTCCTTCGCTTTATATCCTTTTATTTTCTCGGCACCAGTATTCCAGCTCATAATGTAGCCATCTACGCTAAGCATAATAATGGCGTAATCTGTTACACTGTTAATCAGGAGTTTGGTTTTTTCCTCGCTTTCTTTCAGTTCTTCATTTATGCGAAACAACTGCTGCTCCAGTTTCTTTCTATCTGTTAGGTCACGGGTAATTTTAGAGAAGCCGATCAGGTCGTTCTTTGAATTATAAATGGGTGTCAGAATGGTGTTAGCCCAGAAAACAGAACCATCTTTCCTGTACCGCCAGCCTTCATCTTCGAAGCGGCCATTTAATTTTGCCTGCTCCAACTCGTATTCCGGAAAGCCTTTTTCCACATCTTCTTTACTGTAGAACTTCGAAAAGAACTTGCCAATTATTTCGTTGCTCTCGTAGCCTTTCATTTTTCTGGCGCCTTCGTTCCAGGTGGCAACATTACCTGCAGGGTCAAGCATAAAAATAGCATAATCCCCCACCCCTTCTATCAGTAGCCGGAATCGCTCTTCGCTCTCCTTTAGTTCTTCCAGAGCTTTAAAAAGGGCTTCTTCCGCCTTTTTTCTTTCAGAAAGGTCTCTGGTAACCTTGGAGAACCCAATCAGTTTTTTATCGTGATCGTAAATAGCCGTTATAATAACGTTTGCCCAAAACATGGACCCGTCTTTCCGCACGCGCCACCCTTCATCCTCGAACCTGCCTTGTGCCAAGGCCTCTTTCAGTTCGTAACTCGGATATTCTCTGTCCTTATCGGCCGGTGTATAAAATATAGAAAAGTGCTTTCCAAGTATTTCCTCTTTCTCATACTGCTTTATCTTTTTGGCACCAGCATTCCAGGTAATTACACAGCCTGTAGGGTCTAATAAGAAAATAGCATAATCAGTGATCTGATCGACTATCAGTCGATAGTAACTTTCTGGGGTTACCTCAGGCTGGGCAATTGCTAATCTTTCCGAATTTAAATCCATAGTTTTCAAAAACCCAATTAAACTATTCTAATAACAGTTTCTAATAAACGGTTATTTTTATGTGGCGTGCCTATCTCGAAAAAAGTTAAATTAATTTGTTCTACAGCCTCTTTGCAAGTACTGTATTCAGAATAAATTATCCAGAAATCTAGTTTTAACAAGTAGGGCTTATACAAATCAAACTTTAGTATTTGTAGCGAGCAAGTTAACACTTTTATAATGGGGAATACAAGATTTAACTATTTCTATTTCGCCCCGCTTCCCCTACGCATTATTATTTATTTAGTTTGACTCTTATAGCACTTGCTAACTTGAGCTATTTGTGAGATGGACCTATATGGTACTATAACTAAAACAGGAGGATTAGTTCTAAAAGGAGTTAACCAAATAGTAGCCAAGTCCTTGCCCAATCCACAGGCGCGCCAACCGGAGCAGCAGTAACGCATATTGGAAATGGACAAGTCTCAACTCAAAGAGAATAAGCAAGCATCTTTTCAGGCAAATGCAGTGGGAACAATGTTTTGGTTAGTGCGGAAAAAGTTCTGGTAATCGTATTTTGCTTTTACTTCCACCAGCCGATCGTAATTTGAGCCGTAAGCAGCCTGTGTGCGGTTTGTTTCTTCATACGAAAGGAAATTAACATAAACACCCCCGGTGCTGAAAGGTATAGTGGCTTTGAAAAGCGAGCGGGCCCAGTCCAGGCAGACTTCGTCTTCAAGAGTAGTTTCCCAACGGCCATGCACGTTTAAAATGAATTTCGCGTCCCGGTGCGGAAAAGCTGTTTCTTCTTTTCGTACTCTGCCCATCTGGCCACCAACCTGCGCTATAAAAATTTCGGAATGAGGCGAAGGTAATTGGTGCGCATAGCTAAGCAGCGTATCGATCGCCTCGTCAGTGAGTTCGGCAAAATTATGCGATTTCCAATAGTTTCGGGCACCTGCTGTTAGCAAAGGGTCGAAGGCCTGCTGCCACACCAGGTAAGGGTGCGAACCCACTACATCGGCTATCGGGTTTCCAAAGCCACGCAACGGATCTAACACAGCTCTGCCTACACTTATATCTCCTTCATAAAAAGCTGCCAGCACTACAACCTCTTTTCCGTGCCACTCTTCTGGTAAGAAAGGCAAAGGAGGTGCTTTACGAATTACCACCCACACACTGGCCTCATCAGGCAGGCCAGCTGTAAACTCGCGGTAAAATTGCAGTACTTTCTTCGCATCCTCCAAGGGGTGCACGATCAGCCCCGAGAGTACCTCTGGACCTACCGGGTGTAGTTTGAATTTAAAAGAAGTAACCACTCCAAAATTGCCGCCACCGCCGCGTATTGCCCAGAACATATCGGAGTAATTATCTTGGCTGGCGGTAATCACCTGGCCACCGGCTGTTACCATATCTACAGATAGCAGGTTATCGATGGTCATGCCGTACCTGCGGCTCAGCCAGCCAAAGCCACCTCCAAGCGTAAGCCCTCCAATGCCGGTGGTAGAGTTAATGCCAAGTGGAGTTGCCAGCCCAAAAGCCTGGGCTTCGTGGTCAAAATCAAGAAGTCTACAACCGGGGTCTACACGCGCAGTTCGGGTTACAGGATCTATCCGAACCGAACGCATAAGCGAAAGATCTATGAGCAGGGCTTTATCGCAGAGTGCGCTGCCGGCTATGTTGTGGCCGCAGCCTCTTACAGAAATGAGCAGGTTACGAGCCCGCGCAAACAAGATGGCCTGCCGTACATCTGCTGCTCCGGCACATCTTACAATAAGTCCGGGTCTTCGGTCAATCATGCCGTTCCAAACAATCCGGACCAGATCATAATCAGGTGAATAGGGTGTTAGCAGAACACCACGTAAACAGTTGGCTAGCTCTGCTACATCTTTTTCAGAAAGCTGTGTTGTTTCACCAGCAAGAGTACTAAGTGAGTAGGTATTCATTTTGCTCCTTTACATTTTAGCATCCACATGTGCAATCAGGATTAATTGATGGTTAGCATCTAAACCATACATCCTTGTGAAAAGGAGCCGAAGTACCTCTGTAAATATAAACAATTAATTTATACAATTTATACGTAAAATACAGATTCAGGAGTATTGTTTATGATTATTACTTCCTGATCTATAAAGCTTTACCACAACCATAATCATAAACAAACTTTACAACCTTCTTATAGCAGACAACATGACCCTAAACCTAGCACAGCTTCAAAAGCCTCCGGAAGAGTGTTTTCATTAGAAGAATTTGAATATGCAAGGCTGTTAACAAAAGCTATTCAGCCTTGCTATGGAAGCAAAAAAACTTTGTTACGATGAGCCAAAAGCTGCATTCCTGCCAGGCTAAATTATTCTAATCAAAAGGGCCTTCCGGAGGATAATTTCAACTGGCGGCCTCTAGGCCTGGGAAACATAAGGATTCGTTTTACCCGACTTTTGCACGTGTAGGAGCAGGTAGAACAACACCAACTTTTGATCGTCTCGATTCTTATCCGTTTCTTTAAGGACATAATGTATGTAAAGTATGAGTAGCTTCCTTATTTTGAGTTGAAGGAAAGCCTGCACAGGCTCTGCTTACAAGAGCTGGCAATACAAAAATTTACCAGAAGTTCTGCAACAGTATGTACTGTTGCTTCCATTACTATTTATATGAATTTATTAGAAGTAGCCAATATAGGCTTGCGCGAAAATGAAAGCACCGTGTTGCAGAACATTAGTTTTACGCAGCAGGAGTTTCAGAAAATTGCCATTGCCGGCGAAACCGGATCTGGCAAAAGTACGCTGCTGCAAATTATAGCCGGCCTTATCGAACCCACTTCGGGCGATGTTTTTTTCGAGGAGGAAAAGGTAGTGGGGCCGGTGGAGAAACTAGTACCCGGCCATCCGGAGATATTTTACCTTTCGCAGCAGTATGAGCTACCGCAGTTTTTACGGGTAGAGCAAATTTTAAAGTATGCTAACAAGCTTTCGGAGGCAGAGGCAGCAGCTTTATACGAAGTATGCAGAATCAGCCATCTTGCCAAACGGAAAACAAACCAGCTATCGGGCGGCGAGCGTCAGCGAATTGGGCTGGCAAGGCTGCTCATTAAAAGACCAAAGCTACTTTTGCTCGATGAGCCTTTCTCTAACCTGGATGGAGCCCATAAAAAAATCTTAAAATCAATTATCCGCGACATTGGCGAAAAACTAGACATTACCTGCATCCTCATTTCGCATGATCCTGCAGATACACTTTCTTGGGCAGATGAAATACTGGTGCTGCAGGCGGGGCAGATAATACAGCGGGGCACGCCGGAGCATATCTACAAACGACCTGTAAATGAGTACACAGCCGCCCTGTTTGGAAGCTATAATCTGCTACAGGGACCAGATGCCCTTGCACTCGCTGCTTTGCCAAACATTCACCTGAACGGAAGAAGCCTGGTGGTGCGACCAGAAAACTTTATAATTACAAAGGAGCCAACGCAGGGCGTTCCGGGTAAAGTGGAGCAGGTGCATTATTTTGGCAGCCATTATGAGCTGGAGGTAGTACTGGCACAAAAAGCTATTACCATTAAAACAAATCAGACCCACCATGCCGCAGGAGACACTGTTTTAGTTTCCCTGTCTCCTGAAGACGTCTGGTATATATAAGCTATTGCTGCGCTGTTTGTTTCTGCCCGGGTGCGGTTTTGTCTGCTACGGATACCAGCTGGAACCAAACNGTTTTAGTTTCCCTGTCTCCTGAAGACGTCTGGTATATATAAGCTATTGCTGCGCTGTTTGTTTCTGCCCGGGTGCGGTTTTGTCTGCTACGGATACCAGCTGGAACCAAACCGTTGCAAGCCCCTCGCCTTTAACAGTGTAGGCCACGAGTAACTGCTCCTCTTGCACCGGCACCAGAACCGGATACACAGCACTAACAGAATCAGGAGAAAGTTGCCTGGTGGCTATATGTTGACCGTTCTCCTCCCTTAGTTGCAGCCCGATGTGGTTACCGGCGGCAGTTCCCTCCTGCCCCCGCTCATCCCAGACGATAGCTAGTTTGCCTGAGCTAAAAGAAGCCATTTGCGGATGGCGTGCTGCAGGAGCCTGACTTATGACTTCTCTGGGGTTGAAGGATTTGCCATTCTGCTTTTGCGTATAATAAACACCATGGCCACCTCCCATAGTAAACCAGGCATAGTGCATACCGTGCTGGTTAGAGGTCATGGCAGGGCCGGTGTGGGGGCAGCCGTCTATCAGCCAGTTATCTTCGCTAATGCGCTCCGGCTTAGTAAAGCTGTTGCCACCGTCTGCCGACACCATGTACATCATATCGCGGATTTGCTTGTTCAGGATGCCTCGGTAAGCCACATGCAGGTGGCCTTGTGCATCCAGATAAAGGTCGGTACGGCAGCACTGGCACAAATCTGTATCAATTACTTTTTCTCCTACAAAGCCTTGCCGGCCGCTGGTGCTCGAGAAGTACAGCGAAGAGCCATGTGCCTCCTCGCTTTTGCGGGAGTCGAGCCAGATGGCAGCCACTTCTCCGTTTGGCAAAAGCTCCATATCGAAGTAGCGTTCGTCAATGCTTTCTGCTGTGTTGGCGGCCAGTTGACGGGGAGCTGTCCAGTTGCTGCCTTTGTCGAAGGATTGGGTATAGTACACAAGGCCAGCATAACTATTCTGCTCACTGGGGTTACTCACCGCAAACATCGCGATCATGTCGCCATTCTTCCGAAAAAGTATTTTCGACAAATTCTCATCGTGCGGGTACACGCCTTTTGTAGTTGGAATGGTGTTAGGAGTGCCAAAAGAGTTACCACCATCTTCTGATACAGCGTAGGCCAGCAGGTAACTTCCGGCAGTGTCGGTGGCCTGCACCCAACTGAGCACCACATTCCCCTCCTGATCCTTTGTAAGGAAGGGACAAGAGGCGTCAAGACCATCGAACGAGATTTGTTGGGCAAGAGCACGAGTAGCCGTTGCTTCCTGCTCCGCCACCCTGCCGCCGCAACAGGTGAGTAGAAACAGAAGAGGCAAAAAGTAAGTGTATAGATTAGATAAAGAACTGGTCATATCAGGTGATTTTTGGTTAAAAGGAAGTGCCATCGTTATTCGCCTTTCGATGTAAAATTATAGGCAATACCTAGGTGCGTTGTTCTGGGGCTGCCTTGCCTGTAATTAATGCCGTAAGCAAATTTATCGGCAGTGGTGGCATAGAGCTGGTTTGTCAGGTTGAGCATGTTCAGCCATACATCGAAACCTCGCAGGCTATAGCCGATCCGGGCATTTAGCAGGTCGTAGCCTTTATACATTTCGGTGTTGGCAGGGTCCATGTAGTATTTGCCAAGGTGCTGCCACTCCAGGCTCACCCGTAGGCCCTGCAGGAGCAAAGGTTTGTAAGTGAGTTCGGTATTGCTGATAAACCGGGGAGCGGTGGACATTTCCTTCCCTCCAAAGTCGATACCTCGCTCTACAAACTCCAGGTAAGTATGTTTGGCGTTGGTGCCGCTAAACCTGAATGCCAGCGTCTGGATCGGGTTGTAGCGCAGTGTGTACTCTACGCCACGGTGCCGCGTTTTGCCTGTATTCTGATTTTCGTAGGAGCCATCGTCTAGCCGCACCGACACGATCTCGTTCGTTCCATCCAGTTGATAAACACTCAGGTCGAGGTAGCCTTTTGCCTGGGCAAAACTAATCCAACCTCCGGCCTCGTAGTTATGATAATCAGAAGGTTTTAAAGTAGGCACCTGCACGCCTCGGTATAATTCTGAAATTTGGGGAGGTGTAAACCCGACACTGTAATTAGAGTAAACTCCTACTCCTCGGCCAATATCATAAGTTAGACCTAACTTAGGAGTCATGCTCTGATAGCCATTTCGTTCGTCTGGTGCCCCTGAAAAAGCACCGGGCTCCAGATGGTTGTTAAAATCAAAGTCCATGCGGTCGTAACGTACCGAAGCAACAGCCTTAAGTTTTTCAATGGGCTTTAACTCAAACTGTGTGTAAGCGGCCGTGTTCAGCAAGTCTACGT
Source organism: Pontibacter sp. 13R65 (assembly GCF_047525655.1). Classification (NCBI taxonomy): domain Bacteria; kingdom Pseudomonadati; phylum Bacteroidota; class Cytophagia; order Cytophagales; family Hymenobacteraceae; genus Pontibacter; species Pontibacter sp. 13R65. The sequence continues at coordinate 67,331 of NZ_JBLIQL010000020.1, read as the reverse complement.
TATAATTTGTAAGCAAAGTGCCGGTTTTGGTAAAATGCACATACTTGCCTGTCTCATCTCTGTCGATGTCGATTTGCTGCGCGATGTAAGTGGCAGGACTATAATCTATGCTGAGGCCGGCAATAACCTGCGCGTTCAAAAAAGAAAACGCCTTGCGGTGCTGTCCAATAAACCCAAAGCTTTGGAAAGCATCTTCGTTAATTTCTCCAAGGGCTTTTCGCGGGTTAGCGGCTACACTTTTGATAGCATAAAAGGGGTTCTGCCCAATGCTGTTGTTTCTGTAGAAAAGGGTGAGGCGGGTACTATTCAGGCTGTTCCAGTCGTGTTCCAGCGTGCTTCTTAACCGATAGGCTTTTACCTTCCGATAAGTAAAAGTTTGTAAACTGCTGTATTCTTTCTCGAAGAACCTCCTGCTGTCTAGCCCCCCGGTCTGGTCTGTGTAGTAGTCTATGAAGCTGGCAGAAGTAATTAGTTTGCTCCTGTCACTAATGGCATAATCTCCACGCAGTGTCAGGGCCAGTTTATTGAAGTCGCTGTGCTCTATAATTCCGTCGCGCTGAGCCGCGTAATACCCGGCTGCATAAATGCCCAGCTTTCCTCTTGTGTCTGATACACTAAAATCGGTTCTTCTGTAACCCCTGTCGCTGCCCTCTACCTGCAGCTTTGCCGTTAAAAGCTGCGATGGTGCCTGTGTCACGAAATTGATGGCTCCCCCTATGGCTTCGCTACCATACAACGAAGATGCGGGGCCCCGAATTACCTCAATTGTTTTGAGGGCGGCCATGTTTATTTCAATCAGGGCATTGTGGTTAAAGTTACCTCCCGTCCGGATCGGGATGCCGTCTTCCAGGTACAGAAACAGGCTACGGTAGCCGATTGGTTGCCGAATGGCCATGGTATGCTGCTCGTTGCCAAGGTTTACCATGTACACGCCACTTACCTTGTTGAGCACCTGCTCCAGTGAGGTGGGCCGTGTATCTAACAACACCTCCTTAGAAATGGCACTAATGGCAATTGGTGCATCGGTACGGAGTTGCGCTTCGCGGCTGGCCGATACAATAACCTGGTTCAGAATATTTTCTGAAGGCTGCAACTGCACCAGGCGCTGGTTGGCGCTAACGGCCACCGCCTGCGCCCTATAACCCACATACTGGTACAGCAGGGTGTCTTTGGGGGTAGTGGCATCTAAGGTAAATCGCCCGTCCGGACCAGACAGTGTAGCAGTTGTGGTAGCCTGTTTCAGGCGAATGGTAACCCCTGAAAGAGGTTCTTTGGTATAGGCATCAATTACCTGTCCGCTGGTGGTTTGGGCGTAGGTATAGTAGCCGGGTGCCAGCAAAAGCATGGCACAAACGAATAGCCGTTTCATACAATAAGAGAATAGTTTACAGAAAAACAGGTACACACAGCAAGGCACAGGAGCTTAACCTGCAGTAGCTGAGGCAAAGGCACAGGATGTGCCTGAACAGGTTCTTAAACTAAACGCTTGGGTGGATGAAAAATGGCAAAGAAGGCCTGAGTGGTATGGCTAGCCTCATAGTTAGAATAGAGTGCGCTTTCGGACTTAAAACCGACAAACTGATACGAAAGCCACCATTGGCAAAACAGGTTAATCTGCACTTCCAGCGAAACCTGCTGCTCTTTGGAGTTCTTTTCGGCGTCTTCCTGTTTTTTCAGGTTTTTGGCAAGGTGGCATTTGCCTTCGCACTCCAGTTCTGGCTTATCGCGGTTAATACACAGAAACTCCATGATATACTCCTTGTTGGCCTGATAATCCACAACAAGCAGCACCTTGCTGAATGTTTGCAGCAACATGATGGCCAGGAGCGATATAATGAATATTCTGTTCACTTATAAGATAAACGGCATTTTACCAAGAATGTACATAATTTACCTCATAAACTTATTTTAACTTACCAGGAAAAGCGCAAAACCGAAAGTGTGGTCTAACTATAATGGAAGTTCCGGTTCCAGCCTATGGCCGCGATTACAGATTCCAAAATATAGAGGAGTTGCCGCAGAAAGAATGCCCAATATTAGTAGGTAAACTGACAAAATTCAACAATTCCTGAGAGTCTCTGTAAAAAAATGTCTGATACTGAGCCCCTGCCCTTGGCCGCATTAGGCTGCTATGATCCTAAAACGCCTCTGGAAGGTCTTTTTCATTTGAATAATTTGTGCGGCTAGTTCTCTTTTCTGAAGCATTACAAGGAGCGTACACGGCAGCAAAAATTCTTATTAATTAACAATCGGGCAATAGCCCCTTCTGTCTTTTCAAGGCAGCTGTCGCCTCCGGTGTAACAGTTTGTTGTCGTTAACTTAACATTGATGTAATGTGCTTTCATTTTTTTTGTGCACACATAATAATTGCCCTCCACATGGTACTAACTGATATATGGGAACAAGTTCAAGAAGATTCTGAGGAGGCTTTCCAATTATTGTTTGAGTTGCAATGGAAGCGCTGCTTTGCCTTGTCGTACGCCTTGCTACGGCATAAGGAGCAGGCAGAAGACCTGGTGCAGGAGATCTTTATGGATCTATGGGAAAGAAGAAAAACGTTGTTAATCCGCAACCCGGAGGCATTTCTCACCCAAATGATTAAAAACAAGGCGTTTACTATACTATCTAAAACCAAAATTCCTGAAAGAAACATCGCCCTGCTGGAGCAGTTGCACCAGGAGCTTTCGCCGGAAGATGTTTACTTGTTCGATGAGCTAAACACACAGGTAAAGAACATCATCACCAAACTTCCTCCACGCAGCAAGGAGGTTTTTGTTCTTAGAAAATTCGAAGACTTAAGCGTAGACGATATTGCCAGTAAGCTCGACCTCTCTATCCGCACGGTGGAGCACCACCTGTACCTGGCTACAAAATTTTTAAAGAGCAAGCTTACCACCATTTCTCTTTTGTTACTTTTTGCCTGGCCTATTTAACAAATACATAACCGCTTTACACTAAGTACAACAGGCAGTTTCTGATACTTGTTAGTGTAACGCAGTTTCATGAACAGAGAACAGTATTGGCAGCAGGCATTCCAAAAATACCTGAACAATGAGGCAAGCCAGGAAGAAAGAAAAACTTTAGAAGAGTTTCTACAGCACCTGGAGCAGCAAGGCGATGCCGTATGGCAGGAGCTCGAAGAACCTGAGGACGAAATCAAAAAAAGGCTCCAGCGCCGCTTACCCCTGCCTGCCGCACAGGCAAGCACCAGAGTACTATGGTACCAATCAGTGGCAGGAAGAATAGCCGCAACCATACTGCTGGTACTTGGGTTTGGCCTTGCTCTAACTTACTACCTACAACCAGGTAGATTGCCACACGTGCAACAGGCGCACCAGGCAACAACTGTAGCGGCTGCTGCAGGAGAGCAAAAGCAGGTAATCCTGCCAGATGGAACCACTGTTCTGCTCAACGGAGAAAGCCAACTTACCTACAGCCCTGCTGACTTCGGCCAGGGGGTACGGCATGTAGACTTGCAGGGCGAAGCTTTCTTTGAAGTGAAGCGAGATACGCTGCATCCTTTTCTGGTAGCCACTAAACTGCTTACTACACGGGTACTGGGCACCTCATTTAACATAAACACGCACGATAATATACACTCCGTAACAGTAGCTACAGGGCTAGTTGAGGTATCTGAAAAGGGAACACCACTAGGGCAGAAAGTACAGCTACACCCATCAGAAAAAGCCACGTTTGATCCGGAGAAAAATCTGCTCCACAAGCAAAGGCACGAAGCTGCCCTTGATTTTGCCTGGATGCAGAAAGTGCTGGTGCTTCAGGAGCTGCCACTGCAGCAGGCCCTAGCCAAAGTAGAGCGATGGTATGGCGTACGCATCAGCTACGATCCGCAACTAAGCCAAAGAACAATTACCGCCCGATACGAGAACGAAAAGCTGGAAAACGTGATGGAGAGCCTTTCGTTTTTGCTGGACCTCAGCTGGGAGCAAACTTCCTCAAACAACCTCTTACTACACAAACAACCAAACTAAACCTTTGTCAACCTTCAAGTTATGCAAAAGAAAATTGTATCTAAAACCAAAACTACCTCCCGGAAGCGCTATCCGCTGCTCTTTCTGGCGCTGTTCGGAACGGCTACCCTACCTCCTGCCTTTGCGCAGACTCAGGAAGCCATTTACGTTGACTTAACCTTAAAAGAGGCTAGCTTGCCTGTTGTCTTAAAAGAGCTGGAAGCGAGCACCGGCTACCACTTTGCTTACACCGATGAGGTAGCCAGGCTTAAAAAGAACTTCACTTTTGGCGCCAAACATAAACCTATAGACGAGGTGCTGCAGCAACTGTCGGAGGAGGGCAACCTGAAGTTCCGAAAAGATAACAAAACCATTTCTATTACCATAAACGAGGCAACTTCTACCAAAAAACAACAAAACCAGACGGTAACAGGGCAGGTAAAAGACGTCCAGGGAGAGCCGGTTCCAGGTGTTTCGGTAATACTGAAGGGTAGCTCAAAAGGAACCGTAACGAATATAGACGGAGTTTACAGCCTTGATCTGGCCGGTGCAGAGCAGCCAGTGCTTGTTTTCTCTTTTGTTGGCTACACCAGCCAGGAGGTGCAGGTAAGCAACCAGTCAAGTATCAATATTGTGTTAGGCGAAAATGCCAAAAGCCTGAACGAGGTGGTAGTGATTGGCTACGGCACAGCCAAACGAGCCGATATTACCACTGCCATTAGTACCCTGCCCGATGCTGATAAACTGGCCAACCGACCCATTGCCAATATTGCCGATGCCTTACAAGGCAACTTGGCCGGTGTAACCGTTACACATAACGGAGGCGACCCTTCTGCAACTCCCCAGATCGCGATAAGAGGTGCAGGTACCATAAACAGCGAATCGCCCTTGTGGGTGGTAGACGGCATGCCATATTATGGTGGTCCGCTAAACCCGCGCGACATAGAGTCCTTTACAGTGCTAAAAGATGCTTCTGCTGCCGCTATTTATGGCGCACAGGCTTCGTCGGGGGTAATATTGGTTACTACCAAAAGCGGAAAAGCCGGTCAGCCGCGTGTAACTCTCGATATGTATCATGGCTGGCAAACGGCCTATAAACTACCGGAAGCACTGAATGCGGCCGAGCAATCTGCCGTGTACAACCTGGCAGCCGACAATGCCGGCAAATCACGTCCTGACGCACACAATGCGGAAAAGAACCCGTGGGGACAAACAACACGCACCAACTGGATAGATGAGATTTTCCGTACCGGCAGTATCCAAAACCTGAATGCCAGCATTAGTGGTGGCAACGATAAAGGGCGCTATATTTCCTCTTTTGGCTACCAGAACAAAGAAGGCATCTTGCTTAACACCAACCTCAAGCGCTATAACTTCCGCATAAAATCAGACTACGATTTTACTGATAAGATCAAGGTTGGGCAGAACTTGTATGTAAACCAGAGCAATGCCCAGGGCACCAATACAAACAACAGTTACTCCGGCACTATTATCAATGCCATTTACATGCCACCTGCCGCACCTGTGTACGATGCTTCAGGCAACTTTCATGGGGTAGTGCCCGATGAGCTGGTAAGTTCGTTCGGCGGTTCTTACGGTGACACCTATAACCCGGTGGCCCTGCTGCTTCGCCCCCATGTAAACAACCCGAGCCTGAACATAAACGGAACCGGTTTTGTAGAATACAGCCCCTTGGCCAACCTCAAGTTCAGGAGCAGTTTTAGTATAGACATGTTGCGCGACTCTTATAAGCGCTTTGATCCGCGTATTCCGGAACCAGGCAAGCCAAACTCCATGAACTACCTGACACAGAGCGAGGCAAACCGAAACAAATGGATCTGGGACAATCAGCTCTCTTACCAGAAAGCCATTGGCAAAAGCTTCTTCGATTTAACAGCGGTGTACTCGGCGCAGCACACCAACTACGAGTACAACTGGCAGAAAGGACAGAACTTTGACCGTGAAGATGCCTGGTTCCAGTACATGGGCAACGCCAAAGATATTATAGAACGGCCTACCAGCAATGTGTACGAAGATGCTTTGACCTCTGCCATAGGAAGAATTGCTTATAACTACGACGACCGTTATTTCTTAACCGGCAGTATTCGCCGCGACGAAAGCTCCCGGTTACATCCTAATAACAACAGCGATGTATTTCCAGCTGCCTCTGCTGCCTGGAAAATATCCTCCGAGCCATTCTTTCGTGCCTCGTTCATACAAATGCTGAAATTAAGAGCCTCCTGGGGGCAAATTGGCAACATACAATCGGTAGAATATTATGCCTATAACGTTCCATTAGAGGCCGGAAATGCCTATTTAGGAGCTTCTCCTGCTTTCCAACAGGCTTACTACATAAACAAGGAATCTAATCCTGGTTTAGGGTGGGAACGCTCCGAAACATATGACATTGGTTTAGACATGGCCTTGTTTAACGACCGGGTAACCTTTACGGCAGACTATTATCAGAAATTCACGCGCGGCCTTATTTTACCTGTAGACCCTAACCGGCACGTTGGCGTTAGAAATGGCGCAACCCGGAATGTAGGCACCGTTCTGAACAAAGGCCTGGAACTGGCGCTGGGCTATAACGGCAAGGCTGGCGAACTCACATACCAGATAAATGCTAATGTCACCACGCTTAAAAACGAGCTACGGGACCTGGATGGCTACGGGAATGAGTACATCACCCACACACAGAATGTGCGCAGTATGTTCTCGCCATACCGCTCTACGCCTGGTCAACCACTCTACTCCTATTTCCTGATTCCGCATGATGGCATTTTCCAGTCTGATGAGCAGGTGGCAAGCTACACCAATGCACAAGGCAATCCTATTCAGCCAAACGCCAAAGCAGGTGATATTATCTTCAGGGATGTAAACGGCGATGGCAAAATTGACGACAACGACCGGGAGTATATGGGCAATGCCATGCCAGCATTTACTTATGGCCTTAACCTGAACCTGCAGTGGCGTGCTTTTGATTTCTCCATATTTGGGCAGGGTGTTGGTGGTGTTAAACTACTTACCGGTTATAAATACTCCACTTACAACGCTGGCCTGCAGGGCTACAATTTAGACCGTGCCGTGCTTGGTGCCTGGTCTCCTGATAACAGAGACTCTTCTATACCAAGAGTTTCTACCAGCGACAACAATCTAAACTTTGGCACTGCCTCTGACTGGTATCTGGAAAAGGGCGATTACTTCCGTATCAAAAACCTGATGGTAGGATATACTTTGCCGGCTTCCCTCCTGAGCAACATCAGGTCCGGAGCCAGCCTGCGGGTGTATGCTGCCGCCGAGAACCTGCTAACCTTTACGCCTTACGAAGGACTTGATCCTGAAATCGGAGGCATCGGCCTCGACATGGGTACCTACCCTATTCCACGCACTTTCACAGTTGGTGTAAACATGCAGTTCTAAATTTTATTAAAGAAGAATCTATCATGAAAATAAAGAAATATATTCCCTTTGCGTTGTTACTGATGTTATCGGTAGGTTGCAGCGAAGAGTTTACAGAGCTTACTCCTAAAGGCTCTACTACCTACACAAACTTCTGGAAAACAGAACAGGATGCCGTTGCGGCTTCTAATGCCTTATACACACACATGTATAACGGCGAAATGTTTGGCCGCGGCTTCTTTTGGTTCATCAATGCTTCCGACGACATGGTTACCGGTCGCTCTAACGCTACCGCCGAAAACATCCGGTACTTCAGAACAACAGGTGGCGACAGCTACATTCGCAACATCTACGGAAACCTGTACCAGATCATCCGCAGGTCCAACGAGATTATTCTGAATGTTCCGGGAATTGACATGCCGGAAAACCTGAAGAACAGAATTCTGGGCGAGGCATATTTTATGCGCGGGTTCTCCTACTACTACCTGGCAGGTTACTACGGCGACCAAAGAGCTGGTTTACCTCTTGTAACAGAAGAAAACATGGGCCAGGACCACTTCGACCGGCCAGCCAGTGTCGTAGAAAATTACAAGCTCGTAGAAAGTGATTTGAAGAAAGCAGCCGAGTTGCTGCCCCTTATCACTACCTTCAGCGATGCAGATAAAGGTCGTGCCCATAAAGATGCAGCCTTAGGATACCTGGCCAAAACCTACCTGTTCTGGGCCCGCTTCGACAACTCTAAATGGGCCGATGCAGAACGTGCGGCAGATGCTGTAGCCACTTCAGGATCCGGGAGAGCGTTAATTAACACTGGTAACCCGGAGCAGGACTTTGCCAGCGTGTTTTATATTGCCAACAACTGGTCCAGTGAGTATATCTGGTCAGTTGTTTCTGGCAGACAAACAGGTAGTATTTTACCGGGTGTAATGCTAGAGAACAAAGGCTGGGGCAAGTACAATGGCTGGGGGTATTTTCAACCAACATTGGAGCTCTACAACGAGTACGAAGCAGCCGATGTTCATCGTAGAAAAGCCACCATTCTGGAATTTGGAGACGAACTGCAGTACCTGGGGCAGAAAACCCGTTATGCTTCTTCAAACTCACTTACAGGCTTTCAGTTTAACAAATACATGGAGCCATACCGCTACCCGGTAGAGGAGCACCTGAATGCGAACGGCGACGAACCTACCACCGACCTGAATGTGCCACTGCTGCGCTACTCTGAAATTCTGCTTATAAAAGCGGAGGCCATGATCATGCAAGGGAAAAATGGCGATGAACCACTCAATTTAGTTAGAGCCAGAGTAGGCTTACAACCCAAAACCGGAGCCACACTGGCCGATCTGAAACACGAACGCAGAGTAGAACTTGCCGGTGAATTTGCCGACCGCCACCTGGACCTGGTTCGCTGGGGAGATGCGCAGGCGGCTTACAGGATAGCGCCTCACGGCAGAGTCCATCGCGATAAAACCAATCCGGATTCGCCTTATGAAGTGGTGGAGCTTGAAGCCCCGAGAAATTACAACCCGCAGGTGCATCATGTATGGCCTATTCCTCCGGATGTTATCAGCAATTCAAACATAGCACAGAATCAGGGTTGGTAGTGGCCAGTCTAAATTATATATACTAGATCATGAAAGAGAACTCCTCCTCCCGCCGCCGCTTTTTAAAGTCTTCCGGCATGGCGACACTAGGCTTTATGGGCTTGTACCAATTTGCATCGCTGCCCTTGCAGGCAGCAGCTCAAAACCGCCTGGCACCATCTGCCGGTTACGGACCGCTGGTAAATGACCCGAAGGGCATATTAAACCTGCCGAAAGGCTTCTCCTATAAGGTCATTTCTACCCGTGGCGATAAAATGACAGACGGCTTTCTGGTGCCGGGCAAAGCCGATGGCATGGGAACTTTTGCCGGACCAAATGGTAAAACCATCATCATCCGGAACCACGAGAACAGCCCAGATACTTTTATAGAGGGACCTTTCGGGCTTAAAAATGAGTTGCTGCCCAAAGGCAAAGCCTCCAGCTTCTACGACTTTGGCAAAGGGAACTTGCCAGGCCTTGGCGGCACCACCACCCTGGTGTACGACCCCAATAAAGGAATAGTGGAAAAGGAGTTTCTAAGTCTGGCCGGCACCTCCAGAAACTGTGCAGGCGGTGTTACTCCCTGGAATAGCTGGCTTACCTGCGAAGAAACAACAGCTAAAGCCGGAGCTTACGATTATTTTGAGAAGGACCACGGTTATGTGTTCGAAGTACCTGCCACCGACAAAGTTGGGTTGGCTACTCCGTTACCTCTAAAAGCTATGGGCCGCATGAACCACGAGGCAGTGGCAGTAGACCCTGCCACCAGCATTGTGTACTTAACCGAAGACAGAGGCGACAGCCTGATTTACCGCTTCATTCCGAACGAACCGGGTAAGCTGGCAAAAGGCGGCAAATTACAGGCACTGGCACTTCGGGAGCACAAAAGCTGGGACACCCGCAACTGGGAAACCTCCAAAGGTCCGGCCTTTCCGGTAGGGCAGCAGCACGAGGTAGAGTGGCTGGATATGGACAACGTAGAAACCGCACCTGATGATGACCTGCGTTTAGTCGGGTTCAGCAAAGGGGCCGCTTGCTTTGCGCGAGGAGAAGGCATTTGGTTTGGCAAAAACGAACTATACTTTGCCTGCACTAATGGCGGCAAAGCCTACACTGGCCAAGTATTCCGTTATGTACCGAGCCCACACGAAGGCAAGCCGGATGAGAAAAAGCAGCCAGGCAAGCTGGAGCTGTTCCTGGAGCCCAACAACAAGGAAATCCTGAAATACTGCGACAACCTGACCATAGCTCCCTGGGGAGACGTGGTAATGTGTGAAGATGACCCGCACCCTTTTGTGGTAGGCGTAACACCAGGTGGCGAGTTATACAAGCTGGCAGAAAACGTAGGTTACAAATCTGAACTGGCAGGAGGTGTGTTCTCTCCTACAGGAGAAACCTTTTTCGTAAACATTCAGGACCCGGGAATTACAGTGGCCATAACCGGTCCATGGAAAAAAGCAAATCATTCTTAAACACAGGTGCTCAGGAGCCAATAGGTGCTGCCTGAGCACTTTTTCTTTTTACTATGTTTCAGAAACTATACATACTGCTCATGGCAGCTGGCTTAGCAGGAACTGCTGCCAACGCGCAAACACAAACAGCTCCTACACCTATAGCACATTCCCACAACGATTACCATAATAATATTCCTTTTTACAGGGCTTACCATAAGGAGTTTGGTTCTATAGAAGCAGATATTTTTCCGGTGAAAGGAGACTTGTATGTTGCTCACGACAAAGACAAAATTACCAAAGGCAACACACTTAGTAAGCTTTATCTGGAACCAGTACTGGCCGAGCTGCAAAAAGACCAAAACCGCCAGCTCAACCTGCTGATCGATATAAAAGAAAACCACCAGGCGGCACTTCCTATCCTGGTGAAGCAGCTAAAGCCGTTACGGCACTTACTTCGCACCACTACAAAACAGGGCCAGCTTACTATTATCATCAGTGGCAACAGACCACAGCCCGCCGATTACCAAAGGTATCCTGACTTCATCTTTTTCGATGACCATTTTAGGGTGCAACATACGCATGAACAGTGGCAGCGGGTAGCTCTTGTAAGCACCAGCTTTACAACTTACAGCACCTGGAATGGAAAAGGTGTGCTTCCGAAAAAGGATTTTGCCCGTATTCAAGGTTTGATAGACAGTGTGCATGCGGCAGGGAAACTGGTTCGGTTTTGGGCTGCACCAGATACAAAAACCAGCTGGCTTGCTTTGATGGATATGGGAGTCGACGTTGTAGGAACAGACCGCGTGGAGGAGCTGGGGACTTTTCTCCATACACAGGCAAAGAGCAATTATCAGGCTGCGGCACCGTATGCTGCTTACAAACCAACATACAAATCAGACGGCACAACGGGCAAAGTAAAAAACATCATTCTGCTGATTGGAGATGGCATGGGGCTAACGCAGGCCTACGCCGCCTACACCGCCAACAGAGGGCAACTGAACCTGTTCCAGATGCGAAACTTGGGACTTTCTGTTACGACCGCTGCCGATGCCTATGGCACCGACTCAGCTGCCGGAGGCACAGCCATGGCCACTGGTCAGAAAACTGCTAACAGGGCTGTTGGAGTAGACACCACTGGCAGGCCCCTGAAATCGTTAGCCATACACGCTGCTGAAAGCAAGAAAAAAACGGCTATTGTTGCCGCATGCGATCTAACGGATGCCACGCCGGCTTCCTTTTACGCCCACCAGGCAGAGCGTTCTTCAGGCGGAGCCATTGCGCAGGACCTTCTCTCCTCCCCCATCGATATGCTGGTAGGTTCAGGCAGGCACCATTTTGAGGCAGCCTCCAACGGAACAACCGTGAAGGCCCAGCTGCAGCAGAAAGGCTACACCGTCACCCACGACATGCCTGCCTTTCTCGCGTCTGATGCACCTAAACTCATCGCCTTGGTAGACGACAGTGTGACCCGTTCTGTTTTGAAAGGCAGAGGCAACTTTTTATCAGCTGCTTTCAACAAAGTTACCCAACGCTATGCCGATGATGCTTATGGCTTTTTCTTGATGCTGGAAGGATCTCAGATTGACTGGGGCGGCCATGGCAATAATCTGCCTCAAGTCATCACCGAAAACATGGATTTTGACCTGGTGGTAGGTGAGGCCTTACGTTTTGCCGATGCCGATGGAGAGACACTGGTTATTGTTACAGCAGACCATGAAACAGGAGGCCTGTCGCTGCTCAACGGAGACATTGCAACCGGTTCGGTTACAGGAGAATTTAGCACCGACGACCATACAGGCATCCCGGTTCCGGTCTATGCTTATGGCCCTCACGCTCAGAATTTCAGAGGCATCTACCAGAACACCGAAATCTTCCACAAACTGCTGGAACTACTCAACAGGTACAAAGAAAAACTCCCGTAGCTCCTAAAAAGGGATCGTCAAGTTAATTTTTTAACATAAATAAAAACTAATCTTTCAGGTCATTCTGAGCCTGTCGAAGAAACTATTAAGTGTACGCTATGGCATGGCGAGCATAGCAAGACATGTCTTTACAGCCTCTTTGTCGCTATAGATCCTTCGGCAAGCTCAGGATGACTCTCTTTTGTAATCTCAGCCGGATGGCTATGGTAGCAAGAGGAAAAGAATAGAAAAGTAAGCAATTGAAACAACTTAAAGCTGATGAAGATTTATACAGCAGTTTTGTAAACTTGAACTAAACCGCCTGTAGCCGTTGCTCAAGGATCTCGCCCACAAGATCCTTTCAGGATGACAAAAAGTGGAGGGTATATAGGCACTACCCTAAATTATTCTAATGAAAATGGTCTTCAGAAGCCTTTTTTAAGAATTTAGGCCATAGGGCTTCTACCACTAAACTTCGATCTGAACGTAAAAGTGGAAGCCTTATGGCCTTACTTATTCATCATCAAGAAAAATGAAACTATGGAGTTTAGACAATTAGGCGCATCCGGGCTGCAAGTGCCCGTGCTGAGCTTTGGAACAGCTACTTTTGGCGGTGGCGACGAGTTTTTTAAAGCCTGGGGAAGCACACAGGCAGCTGAGGCTACCCGTTTGGTGGATATTTGTCTGGAAGCGGGCGTAAACTTTTTTGATACGGCCGATATTTACTCGCAGGGCCTGGCCGAAGAAATTCTGGGCAAAGCCATTGCCGGCAAACGCGATAAGCTCCTCATTTCTACTAAAGGTTCTTTCCCTTTTGGCAAAGGACCAAATAACCAGGGCTCCTCCAGGTTTCATCTGCTAAAGCAGGTAGAAGGGAGCCTGAAGCGGCTGGGCACCGACTACATCGATATTTACCACATGCACGGGTTCGATGGGAATACCCCCGTAGAAGAAACCCTCCGCACCCTCGACGACCTCGTGCAAAGCGGAAAAGTACGATACATTGCCGCCTCTAATTTCTCTGGCTGGCACCTGATGAAGTCGCTGGCCATTTCGGAAAAATATGGTTGGAATCGCTATGTGGCGCACCAGGTGTATTATTCGCTGGCCAACCGCGAGTACGAGTGGGAGCTAATGCCGCTGGGACTCGACCAGAACGTAGGTGCCATTATATGGTCGCCGTTAGCTGCCGGCCGATTGGGAGGAAAGTACCGGCGCAACCAGCCCCTCCCGCCCCAAAGCCGTGTGGCACAAGGTGGCAGCCCAGTACCGGAAGCCGTAGTAAACGAAGAGGTTTTCTACAACACCATCGATGCCCTGGACGAAGTAGCTGAGGAAACAGGTAAAACAGTGGCGCAGGTAGCTATAAACTGGCTATTGCAACGCCCCACCATTTCCAGTGTGATAATTGGTGCCAGAAACGAAGAGCAGCTGAAGCAAAACCTGGCATCTGTCGGCTGGAATCTATCGACAGAACAAGTTCGGAAACTCGACAAAGCCAGCGAAGTTCCTCCTATTTACCCCTATTGGCACCAGCGCCAGAACACCAAACTTAATCCGCTGCCCGTTTTCTACAAGCGCTCTTAAAGCAGGTTTATCTAAGGAAAAGCTTAACAAGTTGTATATGACAATTGATGGCAAAAGAGCTTTAAAGCGGCCAGAGGCCGCGGAATAATCGTCACGAGCGAGGACGCTCGCGCCAGCAAAATATTTAATTTGGATAAGGACCAGTGCAAAAGCTTTAAACTACTCCAACTAAAGTTGTGCTGTAGCTACCTACCCCTTTTTAAGGTATTACGGCAGGTAAATACAGAGAGAGCACCTTTGCCAGGTGCACCTATTGAAAATAAACTGTCTGAGCGTTCAGCGAGTTTTTATTTTCTTGATTTTTTTGGTTCTTTTTGTATCAAGACAAAAAGAACAAGAAAGCAGGCAATGAAACAACTCCACCCCGCTGTCACAGCAGTAACAGGTACTATGCGAACTTGAACCAAACCTCCTGTAGCCATTGCTGATAGATCTCGCTCCCAAGGCCCCTCCAGGATGACAAAAAGTGGAGGTGGAAGAAGAGAGGAAACCCTTTGCTTCGCCACAAGATAAATTATTCTAATGAAATTGACCTTCAGAAGCTAGCAAAGTGAATTAAGCCTTATACCTTTCAAAAAACAAAAAGGGAGCCATTGTAGTGGCTCCCTTTTTGTTTTCTAAACTGTGTTGTATTACTACAGGTCTATTTTGATACCAAAGTTGTAGCGTGGGCGGTAGTACTCTAACTGCATAGTACGGTTGCTGGTGCCCTGGTAGTAGCGCAATGGCTGGTTTGTCAGGTTATTGGCTTCGCCAAATACACGCAGCACACGATTCAGTTTGTAAGACATGTTAGCGTCCAGGAAGAACTGCTCGTCGTAGTAATTGTCAAAGAAGCTAGTGCTTCCCAGCCTGTCTATATAGGCGGCAGTGTAGTTAGCAGAAACTCTAGCGTTGAACTTTTTGTCCTCATAAGAGAGCGACAGGTTCATCATATGCGGAGCGGTACCTGGCAGACCAACATTTTCGCGTCTATCGCCATCTGGAGTGTAAATACCTTTTGCCTGAGACATAGTGTAAGTGTAGTTTGCATACACACCCATGTTCTGAAGGAAACCAGGCAGGAAATCGAGCTGGCGCTGCACCGCAACTTCAGCACCATATACATCTACGCTCTCGCCGTTTCTTGGCTGCTGGAATCTATACACCTGATCAGCAGGAATGGTGTTATTCACGTCTGGGAAATCAGCAGCAAAATCGGCTGTAGTGTATTGGTCGTTACGGTATCTGTAAATAAAGTTATTGATGTTCTTATAGAAGGCACCACCAGAAATAATACCGATTGATTTGAAATATTTCTCCACCATCAGGTCAACGTTTTTGGCGGTGGCAGCCTTCAAGTCCGGGTTACCAACATGCAGTTCTCCATCGTCTACGCGGTTATCGAAGTAAGGCACTAAGTCGTAGTAGTTCGGACGGGCAAGCGATGTCGTAAAGGCGGCACGCAGAATCAGGTCCTCCTGTACGTTGTACTTCAGCGTAAGGCTTGGCAGCACATTCAGGTAATTATTTTTAATCTCACGCTGTCCTTCCAGGTCTTCTTCGTCCTGTACCACGTTACCAGTGTATCGCAGGTTGGTGTTCTCTAAGCGAACACCCACAATCATAGAAAGTTTAGAGCTGAAATCTTGGTCCCAACGCAGGTAACCGGCCGTAATGTTTTCGTGTGCATTATAGTTTACAGCCAGGAACTCCGAGCCTTCTAATGACTCTCTGAACAGGTTTGGGTTGTAAAGGTCTAAACTTCCGAGGAAGGTATGGCTGGCAAAAAGACCTGGTGCATATTGGC
Organism: Pontibacter sp. 13R65; assembly: GCF_047525655.1. Taxonomy (NCBI): domain Bacteria; kingdom Pseudomonadati; phylum Bacteroidota; class Cytophagia; order Cytophagales; family Hymenobacteraceae; genus Pontibacter; species Pontibacter sp. 13R65. The sequence goes on along the minus strand of NZ_JBLIQL010000020.1, from coordinate 51,650 downwards.
TGCCTGCCTGGTAACCCTCACCGCTAAAGTCATGTGATGGAATAAGGCTTAAGTTAGCAAACTGATCGGCAGTGGTGCCTGTTGGTCTGTATCTGTAGAAGTTGTTGTTGCGGTCTTTCTCTTTAAGGCGAAAACGGCCACCTACACGTATACGGCCTTTCTGCTCAGGTACAACAGAGAACGGGAAGCGCAGGTTAACACGGCCACTGTATTCTCTCTCTGATGTATAATTATCGTTCTCTGTGATTCTGTTGAACAACAGGTTGGAGGCAGACACTGGCGTTCTGGAATCTGCAAATGGAAATCTTGGGTTTGACAGGTCCTGAATCATTTCAACTTTTTCAGCATCATAGCGCATATAGCGTTCATTTGGTCTGTCTTCGCTGGCATCTGCATAAGTTAAAGCCCAGTCGAGGTCTATGGTGCTACCCAGTAAGTGCTCTCCACGCATCGAGATGTTCTTTACACGCTGATCTTCAAGGCGTCTGTTATTCACACGGTCAGTGCCTATACCTCCTTTTGTCTGGCGCTTGATGGTTCCTTTATATCCGATAATGTTGTTCTCACTGTCGTACTGCGGCACCATGTCGTCGTAACTAACTCTGAATCGGTTTTCCCAGTCGTCGCGCCAGTTGTACATACCTGTCAGGTACAACTTGTTCTTAGCATTGATGTCATAATCAAGGGTGGCAGATACGCTGCGGCGTACACGCTTTACATCGTACTTCCTGATTTGCTTTGAAGTCATGTATGCATTACCAAACTCATCTTGTGCATAGCTGGCTTCAATGTTGTCTGAGCCGTAATCGTTGTTGTTATAAGAGGCACTCACAATAGCTCCAAGCTTATTGTTTGCAAAACGGTTGCCTATCAGAAAAGAGCCGGTGTAAAGCGCTTTATCGCGGATGGGGTTGTAGCCGGCAGAAAGAGTACCAGACACGCGCATGCCATTTGGTGCTGCTCTGGTTACTAAGTTAACAGAACCACCGATGGCGTCAGCATCCATATCAGGTGTAAGGGTTTTGTTTACTTCAATTGTCTGAATCATGTCAGACGGGATCAGGTCCATCTGCACGCGGCGGTTATCTCCTTCAGCCGATGGAATACGATCACCGTTGAGCGTTACAGAGTTTAGCTCGGGCGCCATGCCACGGATAATGATATCGCGAGCCTCGCCTTGGTCATTTTGCATGGTAATACCAGGAATTCGCTTCATGGCATCGCCTATGTTGGCATCTGGGAAACGGCCAATTTGATCGGCAGACACTATATTCGTGATGTTGCCATTGTTTTGCTGTTGGTTGAGAGCTTTGGCCTGGCTGCGAAGCCGGTCGCCTAGTACCACGACTTCCTTACCCATAACGCCACCTTCTTCCATTGCCACCGTTATACTTTGTGCGTCGCCGGCCATAATTTCTACCTGCATGCTGTAAGGCTTAAAGCCAAGGTAATTTACTTCCAGGGTATAGGTACCAGCCGGCACACTCAAAAACTCAAAGCGGCCAACATTATTAGAGATGGTATACCTGTTGCCAGGCATCAGCCGAAGCGCAGCACCAGGCAGCGATAACTTTTGCACCTTATCCTGAATAGTTCCTGTAAGTAATCCTGTACCTTGAGCCAGGCTACTCAGTGTAACACAGAAAATGAGAAAGAAAGATAATAGTAGCGTTTTTTTCATATAATTTTTAAACGTTGTACATAGTTCCACAAGATTACGGTCACTATGTTAGCTTACTATTACCTTAATGCTATATAAACATCATTGAAAGATTACCCCAGTATTATGAAAGGCTAATGGGCAATAGCCAAAACGGAAGAAATGGTTAATTTAAATCTGGAAAGATTAAGAGGTATTTACCCTCTTTGTTTGTCGCTTGAGAAAGAACATTTTATTGGTTACTAAATGAAACAGAACCTTCCCTGTTCAGCATAAACCGTAACTGCAGTTCCTCCTAAACTAATAATTATAAATGTTTTCCTATAAAAGTGTGGAAAAGGAATAGCCCTGATCCTGATTAATCTGAAAAAGCCTCTGGAAGGCTGTTTTCATTAGAATAATTTCGTCGATAGCTAAACTAGTTTTTACCATTTTCTTCCTTTTTCAGGAGGGGTTCCGCAGGAGGAGTGGTTACTTACAGCAAGCCCAAAAGAACAAAACACCTGCACCAAGCAGCTGACACGGCTGTACCCGAAGCAGTGCTACCCCAGACAGACCTCACCGGTATCCACAAAAAAAGCCGCAGAACCTGATCGGTTCTGCGGCTGCAAAGCATTAAAATATTGCTCTTTAAGCAGGAACTGATTCTTTCAGCTCGCTTACCACTTTTGCCATAGAAGATTTCGCATCGCCAAATAGCATGAGGCAGTTCGGATAGCCAAACAGCTCGTTCTCGATACCGGCATAACCGGCATTCATGCTTCGCTTACAAACAATTACTGTTCTGGCTTTGTCTGCATTTAGCACTGGCATACCAAAAATCGGGCTGCCTGGGTTTGTGCGAGCGGCAGGGTTCACTACGTCGTTGGCACCAATGATGAGTGCAATGTCGGTGTTGGCAAACTCATCGTTTATATGATCCATCTCCACCAGCTTGTCGTACGGAATATTGGCTTCAGCCAGCAGTACGTTCATGTGGCCTGGCATACGACCAGCTACCGGGTGAATAGCGAATTTTACAGACGTACCTCTTTTCTCGAGCAGGTCAGTGAGTTCGCGCACCACGTGCTGAGCCTGCGCCACAGCCATCCCATAACCTGGCACAATAATAACAGACGAAGCTGAATCGAACAACATAGCTGTTTCTTCCACACCTACTTCTTTCACTACTATTTCTTCGCCACTCCCAGAGGTAGCACCTGCTTTGGTCTGACCAAAACCACCGAGCAATACGTTGGTGAGCGAGCGGTTCATGGCCTTACACATAATCTGCGTGAGGATGATACCGGAAGCACCTACCAAAGCACCTGCAATAATCAGCACCTGGTTGTTCAGAACGAAACCAGTGGCACAGGCCGCAATACCAGAATAAGAGTTCAGCAAGGAAATAACCACCGGCATATCGGCACCACCAATCGGAATAACTGTAAGTATACCGAGTAGCAGGGCGATAACGATAACGCCGATCATGTAAATTTCCTCGTTCGGCTCCAGTACCACCATCACCGACAGCGCTATGGCCGACAAGAACAAGATTGCGTTTAATGCGTGCTGGCCACCAAATGTAACAGAGCGCCCGTTAATAATGCCTTTCAGTTTACCAAAAGCAACCAAAGAACCTGTAAGCGTTACAGCTCCGATGATGATACTGATTACGACTGTTACAGATACCACAGGATCCATACTGATGCCAGCAGTGTGAGCAAGTGCCCAGTAAGCCGAAGCAGCTACCAGCACAGAGGCAGCACCACCAAAGCCATTGAAAATAGCCACCATTTCCGGCATGGCCGTCATTTCTACGCGTCGGGCAATGACAGCGCCAATGGCTGAACCTACCAGTATGGTCACGAAAATCTCCGTCAGGCTCAGCACCTGGCTATCGAGCAGGGTTACCAGAATAGCAATTAGCATGGCCACGGCAGAAAGGCTGTTGCCCTGGCGTGCCGTAGAGGTTTTGCCGAGCATCTTTATGCCAATAATAAAAAGAACAGATGCTACCAGGTAGGCAATTCGTATAAGTAAATCTTTCTCTAACATCCCTTATTTTTTCTTTTTCTTAAACATTTGCAGCATACGGTCGGTCACGACATAGCCACCTACCACGTTGAGCGTTGCCAGCAGCAGCGCCGCAATACCAAGACCCTTGCTCACCGACCAGTCCTGCGGACCAGCCGCCACAATGGCACCCACAATGGTAATACCCGAAATAGCATTTGAACCCGACATAAGCGGGGTGTGAAGTGTTGGCGGAACCTTAGAAATAAGTTCGAAGCCCACAAAGCTGGCCAGCACCAGCACATAAAGTAGTACTAATAGAGTTTCTGCATTCATACTTTTTTAGCTAAAATTTCTTTGGTGAATTGATGTACCAGCTCTCCCTGATGGGTGATGAGCGAACCTTTTGTCACTTCTTCTTCAAGTTCCCACTTGAAGCCATCTTTGTTGGCCAGGTGCAGCAACAGGGTACTCACGTTCTTGGCATACAGTTCGGAGGCATTAACAGGCACCATGGCTGGCAGGTTAGACTCTCCTATTATAGTGACACCGTGTTTCACCACTGTTCTGTTAAACTCGCTCAGCTCGCAGTTACCGCCAGACTCAACAGCCATATCCACAATCACGGAGCCGGGCTTCATGCTCTCTACCATCTGCGCCGTTACCAGCACCGGTGCTTTTTTACCGATTACCAGCGCGGTGGTAATCACAATGTCGGCATCAGCAATATGTTTGGTGATGAGTTGTTTCTGCTTCTGAAGATATTCTGCCGATACCTCTTTGGCATAGCCACCTTCTGTTTGCACCCCTTCGGCCTGCACCTCCAGGAAGCGGCCACCTAACGACTCTACCTGCTCTTTGGTTTCCGGACGCACGTCGGTTACCTCCACTACAGCACCAAGGCGCTTGGCCGTGGCAATAGCCTGTAGGCCCGCCACACCAGCACCAAATATTAACACGCGCGCAGGTGTAATGGTACCAGCGGCCGTCATCATAAGCGGGAAAATCTTACCAAGTGCGTTAGCTCCAAGCAGCACGGCTTTATAGCCGCCGAGGTTGGCCTGCGAACTCAGGGCGTCCATTTTTTGGGCGCGCGAAATACGTGGTACGGCATCCATCGCAAAGGCAGAAATCTTTTTCTGCACGCAAATGCTTACCAGTTCCGGCACGGTATAGGCGTACAAGAAGGAGATAAACGAACTTCCGTCGCGCATCAGCAACAGCTCATCCGGGGTGGGTGCATTTACCTTCAGCAGCACATCTGCATCTTGCAACATAGGCGCTTTATCCGCGAAAATAATGGCACCGGCATCTTCGTATACATTGTCGTAGAAACCAGACTCTACACCGGCTCCGCTTTCAATGCCACAGGTAAAACCAGCTTTGGTGAGCGACTTTACCACATCTGGGGTGAGAGCGACTCTCCTTTCAGGCACTTTGCTCTCTTTAAGAACGGCTAATTTCAAGGCTAAATTTTTAAAATGTCATCAGTAATTTAAACTATTCATTTACTACTAGAGTAGCTTCTCCAACAAGATTAGGTAAGGTCAGGTATTCAATAAAACAAATCTCTTTTTCAGCACTAATGACTTGCATCAATTTCATGCTGTTCATTTAGAAATTTGTAAAAAGTTGCAAAAATTAGAAAGAATTTATCAGTATAAAAACCAAACCATCATATTTTTTGCAAAATATAGCGAAAATAGGGTATAAACTATCTGAATTTGCACATCTTGCTCCTTTACAAGCGCTAGTTTGCCTGTGTTGAGGTAGTTGCACCAAAATTTAGCTTTCTCTGCCAGCTTCTGGCTACACCTGAGGCTCGATTCCTTTATGTGCGGGCGAGCAGGCCTTTCTAACATACTAACATCACTTTTTAGATTTGAAATTAGCGCGCTGTAAACTGCCCACGAAAAGCAGCGTGAGTAGATGGTAAAACAAAAGGCTTCATGGTTAAAAGTACAGTCTGAACAACAGCAGGCGGCAAGAACAAAATTACTACTGCAACGATAGCACAGCAGCTGAATTCTGTTGACTAGAAGAGTTTGGTGGTCATGATTGGCTGACCAACTAAGTGTAAGTTGGCGTGTGTAGCAAATAGCTTCGCCTTTAAAACAAGAACGGTCATTTTCGCTTTTAAATTATCTGGTAAGTTGAAGGAATAGTTGCATATGGCTACCGTTTCGATCACAATATGATCGCCACCATCTCTACAAGACCTACCATCTTACTTACTTCCTACAGCCATTGAACGGGATTACTTCTTCTAACGGAGTTTCTTTACAGGAGATGAAAAGAAAGGAGCAAATAGTAGCAACATCTATTTGATATGCGGTAGGATCAATCTTCGTTGCACATGCTTTCAATTGTATCCTCTTGGCCACGCAGTAGTCGCAAAGCTCAACCCAAGAGCCGATAAACCCTATTACAAAAGTAGGTTAATGTACCTCCGGAAGGAAGTTTTTATTAGAATAATTCGTTTTATGTGGTAAGATGCTACAGATTAAAAGGGACTCCCTCAGTTAGTTAGACACCTCTTCCTAAACCAACTCAACAAACAGGCACCACCAGGATTACTAAGTTTAAGGTTTTGTTGCCTCATGGTTCCTGCCAAGTGCTCTTCCAAAATAAAAATCAGAAAGGATGCTTACCAACTTCACTAACAGATCAGCAACAGTATTTCTAACTCTAATAATTATATTGGAAGAGCACGATCAGTTTTGACTTTTAAGCTTTTGCTAAAGAGCGCTCAATGCCCATTTCGAGGCCGCGCAATTCGGCCAGGCCGCGTAACCTGCCAATGGCAGAGTAGCCCGGGTTTGTCTTTTTGTGCAGGTCATCGAGCATCTGGTGGCCATGGTCGGGGCGCATGGGTATGCTGATGTTGCGCTTTTGCTGCAGCAGCACCAGTTCTTTCATTACAGCGTACATGTCTACATCGCCTTCCAGGTGGTTGGCCTCGTAAAAGTTGCCTTCTTCGTCGCGCTGGGTGCTACGCAGGTGCACAAAGTTTATTCTGTCGCCAAACTGCTTTACAATTCCCGGTAAGTCGTTATCGGCACGCACGCCAAAAGAGCCGGTGCAGAAACAAAGACCATTGTTGAGCGATGGAACGGCCTCTACCAAAGCGGCTACGTCTGCGGCAGTACTTACCACGCGCGGCAGGCCCAGGATCGCATACGGCGGGTCATCGGGGTGAATAACTAATTGCACACCGGCTTCGTCGGCCACCGGCACCACCTGCTGCAGAAAGTAAACCAGGTGCTGTCGCAGCTTACTAGCATCTATACCTTTGTAAGTATCTAATGCCTGCTGAAACTGCTCCAGCGTAAAACTCTCTTCGCTGCCAGGCAAGCCGGCAATGATGTTGCGTTGCAGCAACAGCTTCTCCTCTTCGCTCATGCTCTCGAAACGCTGTTTGGCTTTTTCCAGCTCCTGCGCACTATAATCCTGCTCTGCTCCCTGGCGCTGCAGCATCAGTACATCAAAAGCAACAAAAGCGGCTTTTTCAAAACGCAGCGCCTTCGACCCATCTTCTACAGTATAGCTCAGGTCGGTGCGAGTCCAGTCGAGCACGGGCATAAAGTTGTAGGTTACAATGCGGATATCGCATGCCGCCAGGTTCCGGATGGACTGCTTGTAGTTTTCGATGTATTGCTCAAATCCTGCTGCCTGAGTTTTAATGGCTTCGTGTACAGGCACGCTCTCCACTACACTCCAAACCAGGCCTTCCTGTTCAATAACCTCTTTGCGCTTCTGAATTTCCTCCACCGTCCAAACCTGCCCGTTCGGGATGTGGTGCAGGGCTGTAACTATGCCTGTAGCACCAGCCTGTTTAACATCCTGCAAAGAAACCGGGTCGTTTGGCCCGTACCATCTCCAGCTTTGTAATAACGACATATGTTTTATTTTTTGGGTTGAATCACTATTTAAGCTTCGCCTGCTAATCAAATGCTCAGCTAATTGAGATACTAAATATTAGACGCTTGATTCTAGATTTTTAACTAAAGATAAAAGCTTAATAATCTCTCATTCAATGTTTTTCCAGCTCCACAAGCTAAACATTTAACTATTCAGTTATTAACAACTAATAATCAAATTATTTAAATAAAAAGGTTCTTCCGGAGGATTTTTGCTGCTTTATTGACTAAGGTATGGTAATTACACCCCGCTGTATACATTAAAACCGCCATCCACTACTATAGTCTCTCCGGTTACAAATGCAGAGGCATCGCTGAGCAGGTAGATCAGAGTTCCCACTAACTCCTCTGGTGCACCGAAACGCTTAAAAGGGGTGTTGGCGATAAACTGCTCGGCTCTGTCGGTGTAGCTTTCGTCTTCGTTCATGAGCAGGCTGTAGTTTTGCTCTGTCAGAAAGACACCGGGTGCCAAGGCGTTTACTCTAATGCCACCGCCGTAGCGAAGACCCAGTTCCACTGCCATCCATTTGGTGTAGCCTTCTACGGCTGTTTTAGCCAGTGTATAGCCCATTACCCGTGTCAGGGGCCGCTGCGCCGTTAGCGAAGATATATTCACAATAGAACCCCGACCTTTCTCGGCTATCACTTTACCAAAAACATTAGTCGGAATAATGGTGCCGAACAAATTTAAGTCAACGGCCCTACGCGTATCGTTTATGTTGATGTCGAACAAGTCTTGATTTGGAGATACAGTGGCACCCGGCATGTTGCCTCCTGCCCCGTTCACCAACCCATCTATAGTGCCCCAGGTGGTTATAATATGGTCACAGGCTTCCTGCATCTGCTGCTCATCCAGCACATCGCCCAGCACGGCAATGGCCTCCCCTCCTGCTGCCTCTATAGCCTGCACCCGCTCCTCAGCCCGCTCCTGGTTACGCCCCAGCACCGCCACCTTTGCGCCAGCCTTGGCTACGGCTAAGCAAAAGGCCTCGCCTAGCACGCCAGTAGCACCGGTTATTACAATCACTTTATCTTTCAAAGAAAATAATTCTGTTCCTGCCATAATAATGTTATCTAAATAAGTATGGAAAAAGCATCTGCAAACGTTTGCATAAATGTAAAAGAATTATGCCAAGCTGCCTAATTTTTCTTAACGCATGTTCGTATTTTATTGATTCAGGCTGCTTTATACCAAATATTCTCTTGCCTTAACATAGTGAAATAGGTTAAAGCTATCGAATAATAAATTTTATCAATTTGATCTATATTGAATTTGGCTATACTTTTGATTCACAATCCTGATCACCCAAACAAAAAATAGCCATGAGCGAAAGCAAAAAAATCACCCGACTCACTACTGCCTCTGGCAGACCCTATTACGAGCACGAAAATAGTTTAACTGCCGGTCCGCGTGGCCCGGTGCTTCTCGAAGATTATATTTTACACGAGAAACTGGCTCACTTTAACCGCGAACGTAAACCCGAGCGTGTGGTGCATGCCAAAGGCAGCGGCGCTTATGGCACTTTTACCGTTACCCACGATATTACCCGCTACACACGCGCCAAAGTATTTAGCGAAATAGGTAAAGAAACCAGCGTATTTTTACGGTTCTCTACTGTAGGTGGCGAAAAAGGCAGTGCCGACAGTGAGCGTGATCCGCGCGGCTTTGCCTTGAAATTCTATACTGAAGATGGGAACTGGGACCTTGTAGGCAACAATACGCCTGTGTTTTTTGTGAAAGACCCAAAGAAGTTTCCTGATTTTATACACACGCAAAAACAATAGTAGTTTGTGTTTGTAAGAAGAAAGAGGTTGTTTCCGTAAGGAGGCAGCCTCTTTTTGTATCTGCGGTATTAGCCAGCCTGAAACAGGATCATGCGAAACCGGAACTTCTCCGATAGAATTGTTGTAATATAAAATATAAAACAACACTTGAACAGATGTTCATACGTAACTATAATAAACCCACCTTTGTATGACTACCTTAAAAGTAAGGGTTGACCAGAAGCGGTTGGAGCGGGCAGCATACGTGCTTAAGTGCGTGGCGCACCCGGTTCGGATCGGCATTATAGACTTGCTGGAACAGAAACAGCGTTTGTCGGTAGGTGAGTTGCAGGAAGCGCTTAAAATAGAACAGTCCCTTTTATCGCACCACCTTATAAACATGCGCGATAAGGGAGTGCTGCAGACACAGCGCGAAGGAAAGCACGTGTACTACTCCCTGCTAGATACAGGTATTGTACAGATTATCAGGTACATTAGCGGCAGCAAAACCATGTAGTTTGGGTATTTACGCCCTTTACGCCTTGCCTTACCAACCGCTGCCCTGCCCATAGCCAATTATTCTAATCAAAATAGCCTCCCGGAGGCAATTTGTTCTCTAATACCTTCAGGGCTATCAGATTAGCTAAAGACTAACCAGCATTATGCTGGCAGCGCTTATTTATCTTATTTTATTTTCCTCAAGAAATTTCGTTTTATCAACTTAGTTCCTATTTTTGCACTCACTAATGCACTCGTAGTTCAACTGGATAGAATATCGGATTTCGGCTCCGAGGGTTAGGGGTTCGAATCCTCTCGAGTGCACAGAAAATAGAAGCCTTACAGCAATGTAGGGCTTTTACTTTCGATCGGGGTGTAGCGTAGCCTGGTATCGCGCCAGCATGGGGTGCTGGAGGTCGCAGGTTCAAATCCTGCCACTCCGACTTAAGCGAAAAAGCCAGCCAATCAAATTTGATTGGCTGGCTTTTTCGCTTAAGTAAAAATTAGAAATTGAAAATTATAGTCTAAAGCCTTATTGGGTAAAATCAAGGAATTGCCTGCACGCCCTGTAGCTGCATATACGTTTCAGAGCGGACAGAAGCCGCAGAATAGTCGTCACGAGTGAGGACGCTGGAGCCTACTAATTTTGAATTTGGCGCAGCCTCAGCAACCTACGCAGCCTCTTTGCTGTACTTGTTCCGGTAGTCGATAGGAGTCATGCCGGTGTATTTGCGGAACACATCCCGGAAAGCTTTGGTGTCGGAGTAGCAGGTGTCGTACATCACTTCGCTAATCGTTTTCCGGCCCGACTCCAGCTGCTTTTTAGCCGCCTCTATTTTTACCCGCTGCAGGTACTCTACTACGGTGTTGCCGGTTGCTTTTTTGAATCTGCGTTCAAAGCTCCTGCGCCCTACACCAATCATATCTGCCAACTCATCCACCGTAATTCTTTCCTGGTAGTGCTGCTCCATAAACTCCTGCGCCTGCTTCACCGCTTCGTCCGAATGGTCTTTTTGCCCTCTGAAAATGATGAAGGGCGATTGGCTGTTCCGTTCTATGTCAATCTCAAAAATCTTGGAGGCCAGCACCGCCATTTCCCGCCCTGCAAATTTCTCGAGGAGGTAAAGGTTTAGGTTCAGCGATGAATAAGCGCCACCACTGGTATACAATCCCTGCTCGTCTGTAATAATTTTGTCGTCTACCAGATTCACGTCGGGGAACATGCTACGGAACTCTGCGGCTGCCAGCCAGTGGGTGGCGCAGCTTTTTCCGGTGAGCAAACCGGTGCTGGCCAGCAAAAATGCGCCGATGCAAAGGCTGGCAATTTCCGCACCCTGCCGGTATTGCTGCTGTAGCCAGGGCAACAGGTCTTGGTTATTTGCTATTACCTGTTTCATATCGCCGTGCACGGCCGGTATCACAACAAGGTCTGCTTTTGCCACATCTGCTATGGTCACGTTTGGGCTGATGCTGAACATGCCGTTGCTTAGGCGGCTTGTGAGGCTGGCTCCCACTAGTTGCACCTTAAACAAGGGCTGCTTTCCTGCCTTCTCCAGGAAGCCGTTGGTCATGGAGAACATTTTATAGGTTGCCTCCAGGTTGCTCAGGCTGGAGTCCCCTTCCGGAATAAGTAAAGCCACGTGTTTCATAGGCTAAAAATAGGCAAAGGCTTTGTCGCGATCAACCCCTTAGATTGTCGCAGTTGCACACCTTCTAAATCAAAAATACAAGCTAAGTTTGTTACACTGATTCGCTGGCAACCTTGCTGCTCTAAGTCACCCCCCCTTAGCCTTTGGAGATCGAAAATGCCGCCAGAAGGCCATTTTGATTTGAATAATTTGGCTAAGGCAGCAAGGAGACAAGGCGAGAATTAGAAACTGCAGTTCTCCTCTTTTCACTAATTAACTTCTGCCTAATGAAGTTCTGCCAACTAACATTAATTCTCTAAAACTATACAAGAACCATTTAAACTAATACAGCTATGGAAATGCAACAAATAAGATTATCCACAGAAATTAATGCTACAAAAGAAAAGGTATGGGATGTATTGCTCAGCGACGCCACCTACCGTGCCTGGACCTCGGTTTTCGAAGAAGGATCTTATGCTGAAACCGATTGGAAAGAAGGAAGTAAAGCCTTGTTTTTAACCCCGGAAGGCAGCGGCATGGTTAGCAGAATCAAACTGCATAAACCTAACGATGTAATTACCATAGAGCACCTGGGCATGGTTAAAGATGGCGAAGAAATTTATGATAGTGAGGAAATGAAAAGCTGGCAAGGATCAACAGAAACCTACCGGGTGCGCTCCCTAAACGGAAAAACTGAACTAACCATAGAGCAGGACTCTGCTGAAAAGCACTATGAGTGGTTAAGCAAAACCTGGGAGCAAGCACTGCAAAAGGTAAAAGAACTTGCCGAAACTGATAACAAGCATGGTAGAAGTCTTTAAAACGAATGTAACAGGTAAAAAGAAAGCCAATAGGCTCCTCCACCAGATCCATAAAACCTTTGAAGCCTATCAGGCCAATTTCGACCTGGAAGACTGCGATAAAATACTACGGGTCGAATGTGCTGAAACACCAGTACAGCCTTCCCTGCTGATAGAGCTACTACAACATCATGGGTTCAGCGCCGAAGTTCTGCCCGATGATCTGGAAGTCTGTTGAATTCTCCTGCCAGGCAGGATGAAGCGCACACATGCCAGAAGCAGAAGTGCTGCATCAGAGCTCTTGACTATGAATGGCTAACTCCTAAACCTTTCAACACCTCTTATAAAAGGCTGGCTTTAAGTTAAAATTTCTGTCATAAAAACGGCCTTCCGGAGCTCAGATTTAGCTTTGGAAGGCCGTTTTTATGACAGAAAGGGACAGGTATTACCTGGCAATTCTTAGAGCAAATTGCAGCAGAGGCACCTCCTTACGTTTAGAAAAACTTACCACAAACAGCATTTTAATTAAATAATATCTATATTCCTGCGTAAAAGGCAGGCAAGGCTATCAGGCTTAATCTGTCCAGCAAATATGGCCTAGCCTATTGCGCTTAGAAGTTTCTAAACGAATATAAATTAAACTGAATCATGAAAAAAGTGCTTTTAACTTTCTCTTGCGGTGCGTTTTTGTTTGCATGCAGTAACTCATCGTCGGAGTATGCCGAACATTACGAAAGCAAAGACAGAGACACCACTGCAGCTATAACCACTAACACGGCAACTCCCACTGACGGAACAGAAATCGCCACAGACACCACAACTCCGGCACTGGCCGATGGAAATTACGAAAAGGGAGGCAAACTAATAGCACAATCAGACTGCATGGCCTGCCACCAGGAAAAAACCAAGGTAGTAGGACCGGCTTATGTAGATGTGGCCAAAAAGTATGAATTTAACGACAAAAATGTAGATTACCTGGCTGGTAAAATAATTCAAGGCGGTGCAGGTGTATGGGGCCAGGTGCCTATGTCGCCACACCCAAATGTTAGCAAAGCAGATGCCTCTGAAATGGCTAAATATATTCTGTCGCTAAGAAAATAGTACGTAATGATACTGGACACAAGACACAGGATTTAGAGTAAGTTCTGCGGCTTGTGTCTCTTTTTAAATGCTGTTATAGTTTTGAAAGCTTTGCTGATGCAGTAGTGGCAGGCGCTTGGCCTTGCCACCATCCAGCACATAGCGCATACTGTTTTTCAGCAGTTGCCCTGTCTTGAGCTTTTGCACAACTGCCGCTAAGCCTGCCGCTGTGTAAATAGCGCCAAAAGGCTCCGCAAACTCCCCCTGCTGGTACACATAAAAATCGTGACCGGGCTCCTGCTCATACGCCATCACCAGCTCCTGCAGTGTAGCAGGTTCCATATCGATCATATCGCAGGCGAGGAGCAGCAAGTTATCAGTCGGGTACTGCTGGTGCACGCTCAAAATACCTTTCAACGGTCCTTCCAACCCTATGCCTGCTTCATCGATTACCAGCTCCGGAAGGGCAAAATGATTAGCATAATTTGCTACCTGGGTAAAATTAACAGAAACCACCACCGGCACCGACAGTTGTTCCAGCTTGCTGGCTACAAGTTTGGCCCAGATGGTATCCCCTCTCTTCAACAGCCCTTTGTCGGAGCCCATGCGGGTACTCTGGCCACCACACAACACTACACCTACCAGGTTCTTCATTCTTGAGAAGGGCAGTTATTTTTTGTCGGAGTGGCCGAGGCTTTTTTCCGGGCTTACCTTGTCGCGCACCAGTTGCTTCAGCTCTTTTATTTCCGGGAAACGGCCTTCACGCTTACGGTCGAACAGCTCCTCCTTGTTTACCCGGATGGTATAGCGCCCGCTCACCTCGCTGGGCTGCAGCAGCACGCCCTGCAGCTCATCGCTAAAGGTTGTCAGCAGTTCCTGTGCCATGTACGCCGCCCGCAGCATCCAGCCACATTTCGGGCAATATTCTATGGTAACAACTGGTTTCATGGTAGGCTTCGCCAAATTAAAAATGAGAAATTAAAAAATTATGGTGGCGCGTGTGGTTTCACCTTTGGAGACTATTTAGCCAAGATTGCTGCTTAGTTAAAATCAATCCTCATGACGCTGAATTCTAATTTAATAATGTACTAGCAGCTTATTTCTTCATTTCATCAAACTCGTACACATGCTTGTTGGCATCGCCGGTTATATCGTGGCAATTGCAGTTGCCGCCCCACTTTTTGGTGCCGTCGGTAAAATACTCGCATTTCCAGATCGGCACCTCATGCTTTACCCGGTCTATGATGTAGCGGTTGGCGGCATAGGCCTCGCTACGGTGCGGAGAAGCTGTAATCACTACCACCGCCGATTCGCCTACGGCCACTTTACCAGTACGGTGCTGCGCCACGGCAATATTCAATGGCCACTTCTGCTTCGCCTCCTCCACAATAGCTGCTATCATCTTCGCCGCCATTGACTCGTGCGCTTCATAATCCAGGAAAGCCACGTCTCTGCCTAGGTTATTGTCGCGCACTTCACCACTAAACAGCACAATAGCGCCTGCCTTCGGATGGTGGGCAGCAGCCAAAAGGCCAACTACATCAAGGGGGGTATCTGAAAGGTAAATCATGAGCTAGTTAAGTTTGGATCAGGGGAGTTGAAGGTGGTAAGTTAAAATGGCTTGCTGGATTCAAGTATCTCAGATAGACTTGAGCATAAACAACATAATTAATATTCCGATATCACCCTCCGCTACTAGGCGGTATCACACAAACCGTGTCAGTCTCTTTCAGCTGAAAGCTCTGGTCCACAAATTCGTCACCCACGGCAAAACGGCATATCTTGAGCATATTTCCGGCAGCTCCGTTCAGCTCCAACAGGTGCTGTTTCAGCGCTTCCACATCCTGCACGTTACCTGCTACTTCAAACTCCTTCTCGAAATAATCTTTCAGTGCTGCAAATACCTGTACTTTCATCTTTTATAGTTCGTGTGATAATCTTTAGAGAGATGCAATTATGAAAAACCTGATTATATATATTATGTCATTTTGACCTTGCCGAAGAATCTATTTAATATCGTCTTATACTTACTAGTTCCCTCGGCACACTCGGGATGACCGTACAAACACTAGCCGCCAATATGCAGCATGCTCAGCTCACTACCGGTAAACTTTGTATCCTGCTTTTGCCACATGGCCTGTTGCAGTTTGCTTTGCAGCACCTGCTTATCCTGTACCTCGTTTATAGAAACGGGGTGGTTGCTGCTGAGGCAGCCGTAGATATTGCCCTGAGCATCGAGGCGGAGGCGGTTGCAGTCCTGGCAGAAAGGCTCGCTCTCATTGGCCACTATGCCGAATACCTTCCCCTCCAGTGTCTGCCAGTAATTGGCGGTGGAACCGGGTTTGCGGAGCAGTTTAAAGAACTCGAATTCTGCATCAATGGCTGCCAGGATATCGTCCTGCGAAAACAGGTACTGGTTTGCGTGCTGGTGCAGGTGCCCCATGGCCATTACTTCCAGAAACCGAATAGCAATATCATTCTCAAATGCATAACGCAACAGCGGCAGTACCTGGCAATCGTTCATCCCTTTCAGAATTACGGCATTCAGTTTTACCTCCAGCCCACAGGCCAGGGCTGTTTCGATGCCCTTCAGCACGCGGTGCACCTGCTGCCGCTTGGTCATTTTAAAAAACACCTCCTCCTCCACCGCATCCAGCGACACGTTAACCGACTGCAGTCCTGCCTCCTGTAGCATAGGTGCCACACGGTCAAGCAGAAAAGCGTTTGTGGTTATCTTGATATTCGGAATTCCAATATTTTTCACGCCGGCAATTACTTCTGTCAGCTCCCGGTAGAGTAAGGGCTCTCCTCCGGTAAAGCGAATGGTTTCGAGGTTGAGTTGCTGATGGAGCTGCTCTATCTGTTGCAAAAAAACAGAAGCTGGTGTTTGGGTTTTTTTATCTACATTAATGGTGGGGTCGCCCATGGTACAGTACACGCACCCTAAATTACAGGTGCTCAGTAAGCTTACCCGTAAGGTTTTAAAGGTCCTGTTGTATCTGTCGTTCAACTCCATCATTGCATAAAAAATATAAGTTTAACCGAGGCTAAGGCCAGCACGGCCGTAAGCAAATAGCGCACCGTTGCCTGTGCAAACCGCTGGCTCCCGAAATAAGCACCTGCTGTTCCCCCAACTACAGCCGCCGTAAACCAAATGTACGAAGAATTGCTGATAGCATAGTCTGTGAAGGAACTCCCCAAAAGCCCCGCCAGCGAATTGAAGAATATAAAAAGACTAGATACGGCGGCAGCTTGCTTGGCGTTGGCCCATGCCAGTATAACCAACAAAGGGCTCAAAAAGATTCCGCCCCCAATGTTGAGCAATCCCGACAAAAAACCAATAACGATGCCCCACAGCAAGGCCGTGACCAGATTCAGCTCCTGCTGCTCCTGTTTTTCTTTCGGGCCTAAACCAAGTAACCGAATAACGGGCAGTAACAGCGCCAGGCCGAGCAGCATATTAAAGTTACCTTCGGGCAGCGTGACCCGTGAGCCAAAAAAAGCAAGCGGAATGGAGGTAATAAGAAAGGGCCAGAGCAACTTCCATTTAAAGTAGCCTGCTCTGTAGAACTGGTAAAATCCTACCCCGGCCACCACCATGTTCAGGACCAGGATCATAGGTTTATAAGCCACTACAGGCACCGCAAAAATAGAGAGCACCGCCAGATAACCACTCGCCCCGCCATGCCCCACCGAGGCATACAGGAAACCAACTATCAGTAACGAAATGGCTATAAGCAGATCTGGACTCATTCAGTTTGTATGGGTTGCGGCGTTTCTATCAGTTTAAAATCTTCTTTGGGTGCCTCGCAGGTCGGGCAGCAGTACGTCTCCAGTTTTTCGAAAGGAGTACCAACGGCTATTTCGTTTACAGCATCCCCATAGGTTTCGTCGTAAATTGTAAAGCAGTTACGGCATTGGTAAACCTTCGGTTTTTCAGGCTCTGCTGCTTCAGTAAGCACTTCGTTTTCGAGGTAGACCGCATTAGCCATCAAGTCCGGCTCACTCTGCAGCTCATAGTAATAGTTACACAACTCTATTATGAAGTTACTAAGTTCAGGCCGGCGCACATCTTTCCTAAAACTAATAAAATCTTTTGAATTCGGGTTAAAATCGCGTGTGTAAAGAATCTCAAACCGCTCGTCGGCCAGTACAACGCCATCGGTAATATCCTGCTGCGTCCGGATAACGATGGAGCCAAACAAACCCGTTTTAGGTTGTGTTTTAATGGCAAAGCAAAGCCTAAAAGTTCGAACATCTTCCTCGTTCAGCTTCCGCACCAGTTCGTTTTTCAATTCCAGGCCGTAAGCGCATTGGTCCTCTACCTGCCAGTTCAGCTCGTTGGAAGCATGCCGCACGTTAATGCGGTACTTGCAAAGCACAGCGTCCCACAGGTTCCGGTCAGCCGCGTCTATACCTTTTACAATTAGCGATTTCCAGGGGGTAGTATAGAGCTGCCCCACGCGGGTTTTCATGCAGACTTTGCAGAGGTCTTTCAGGAAGGCTACTTTAAACAGCTCATCGCGGCGGTAAATGCCCAGCCATAGTTTGTTGCTCCCGTAGCGGTTAAAGCCTTCGTAGTAAGAGAGCGTAAACTCCGGTAGTTTAAGCGCCTTGGTAATGGGCTGAATCACAAAATCGCCCACTGCATTCACCATGCCGTGCAGCAGGTTTCCATCTATAGCAGGACGGTCATAAAAAAGCTCCGGACTGGCAAAAATGGTGCGTTCTATAACGCTGCTCAGGTCAGCAATATCTTCGGAATATACGAGCGTTGGCCACTGGTAAATAACATTTGTTTTAGGGAAACGGATGTACAGGTACCAGTAGTTGCTGGTGTCGGAGGCAATAAAGTTGAGGTTGCCGGTAAAAAAAGGGAAAAAGGTCTGGTCGTTGTCCACCAGGTTTATCTTGAGCTGCGGCCGATAATCGAACAGGTCGAGTATATCTTTGTACACCCCTTCGCGCAACCAATCGGGGTGGTAAATAACTTCCTCAATTGCGTAGGAACTGATGATGTTCGGATGCGCATCTGCATTCAGCTCATACATGATGTCGGCCAAGAAAAGATCCTGCTTCAGCACCGGGAGCTTGTCTTCTGCCACTGAAAAAAACAGCTGTTGCCTATTGCCGAACCGCACATTCTCCACACCTGCCTTTTCAGCGGCTGTCAGTACTTCAAACAGGTCTCCGGCAGCTACAATGCCACCTGGCAGGTTTATTTTGATGGTATGTGATTTCATTTTAGAATGAGAGAATGAGTGAGTTTTTCGTCTGAATCACAGATTACCTGGATTGATGGATTTCATGGATTATATAAGCACATTTTAAAATCCGTAAAATCAGAGTCCTCCTTTTAATCCATGATCTTGATTAATCCAGTTTCTGCTACACCAGCACCTTGCTTTCCAGCACCTCTAGCTGCAGTTGCTCGTCCAGAATGGCTTTAACTTCTGGCCGGCAGGAGCCGCAGCCTGTGCCGGCACCGGTGCTGGCGCAAAGCTCTTTAAAGTCGGTACAGCCGCTGGCTATTTTGTTCCGAATGTTGTCGGCGCCCACGTTGTTGCAGCTGCACACCAGCTTGCCCAGCACTGGCTCGGCTTTGCTGCCACTGCGCAGGAGTTGCAAGCGCTTGTCGCTCAGCTCTATCTTGTTCGAGATCAGCTCCCGAAACTCCTGGAACTCGCTCTTATCGCCGATCAGGATGGTGCCTACCAGGCGGTCCTGGTGGATGATGCATTTTTTGTAGTAGCGCTTCGCCTTGTCGATGAACACGATCTCTTCGTAGTCCTCGCTGGGGCACTCCGGCAGGCCTATGCTGCAGAGGTCGAAGCCGTGAATCTTGATAATGTTCATAAAGGTGCTGCCCTGGTAGTGGCTGGCTATGTCTCCGTTCAGGTACTGCGCTACCACCTCGGCCTGCTGCTCGGCTGCTGCCGTGATACCGTATAGAATGCCTTCAAACTCGGCAATTTCGCCAATGGCAAAAATGTCTGGATCGCTGGTTTGCAGGCGCTCGTTTACCAGCACGCCACGTTTGCAGTCAAGGCCGCAGTCGCGGGCAAGCTCCAGATTGGGTACCGTACCAATGGCAATGATCATGGCATCGCAGTCTATGCGGCGACCACTTTTCAGCCCAACGCCTGTCAACTTAGAGCGACCGTAGTAGAGCTGCACCTCATCGTTGTAATAAATATCGCAACCCTGGTCTTCCATCTCCTCATGCAATAGCTGGCTACCGAGCGGGTCGAGCTGACGGTCGAGGAAGCGGGACACCCGTTGGATGATGGTGATTTTCACACCGATCTCCCGCAGCGAGGCCGCCATTTCCAGCCCCAGCAAGCCACCGCCTACAATTACCACATGGCCATCTTTCGGTACATGGTTTTTAAAGTTGTCGGCATCTGTGCGGCTGCGCATGGTAAAAATACCCGGCAAAGACGGCACTTGCTTCGGCACGGCAGCACGGCTACCCGTTGCCATCAGCAGCACATCGTAGTCTTTTCTGTTGCCCCTGGAGTCGATCACGCACTTTTCTTCGCGATTCACCTTCTCCACGCTCACCCCCCGCAGCAGGTTTATGTTGTAGGCAGGCTCTTCCGCGTCTTTCATTTTCACGAGCTGCTCCCACTGTTGCTGACCGCTAATGTAGTCGGGCAGCATCACGCGGTTGTAGAACGGAAAATCCTCCTTACTGTAGATCGTGATCTCATCGTCCGGGTTAATCTCACGGTAAGATTTCACGAAACCATAGGCGCCTGCCCCGGCTCCTACCACTACAATGCGCTGGAACGGCTTCTTGTATTTTTCCACCCGCACGGCACAGAACTTAAAGTCAGGCTCTTTCGAAATCGGGTCCAGCACGTCGCTCGTCACGTTGTTGGCGCGGTTCAGGTCGTTGCCCAGAATCTTGCCCCAGTGCATTGGCAGAAATACTACGCCTTGTTTTATGTTGGCTGTTAGCCTTGCTTTTACCCGCACGTCTCCCCTCCTGGAGGCTACCACCACCACATCGCCTTCTGCAATTTTTAGCACGTCGGCATCGGCGGGGTGAATCTCGAGGTAAGCCTGCGAAATGTGTTTTTTGAGCTTGTTCACTTTCCCGGTTTTGCTCATGGTGTGCCACTGGTCGCGAATCCGGCCTGTGGTTAGAATAAGCGGAAAATCCTCGTCTGGCATTTCGCTTCTGAAAGCAACAGGAACCGGATGAATAACAGCTTTGGCAGATGGTGTGTAGAACACGTTATCGGTAAACAGGCGTGGCGTACCCTCTCCTGTCTCACCGAATTTGTAAGGCCATTGCACACTGCGCTTTTGCTGCAGCAGCTCATAGCTCAGGCCCGTAATATCGATATTAGTGCCAGCCGTTAGCTGCGCGTGCTCCTGGTAAATTTCAGAGGCATTTTTGAAATTAAATCCACGGTAACCCATTTTCTGGGCAAAGCGGCAAATGATTTCTGCGTCTGGCAATGCCTCACCTGGCGCATCTATCACCTTTGCCAGATGGCTGATCCGGCGCTCCGAGTTGGTCATAGTTCCTTCTTTCTCTGCCCAGGCGGCAGCAGGCAGCACCACATCAGCATATGTCAGCGTTTCAGGTTTATTGCTGGCATCCTGTACCACCACAAATTTTGCCTTCTTCAGTCCTTCCTCCGCCTGCCGCACATTCGGCAGGCTGGTGAGGGGGTTGGTGCAGATAATCCAGACAGCTTTCAAGCGGCCGTCGTTCAGAGCCTCAAACATTTCGGTGGCTGTTAGGCCGGGTTTTTCTGAGATCGTGGTGCCGCCCCAGAACTTCTGTACCTCCTCGCGGTGCACCGGGTTGTTGAGGTTACGGTGGGCAGCCAACAGATTCGACAAGCCTCCTACCTCACGGCCTCCCATAGCGTTAGGCTGACCAGTAAGCGAGAAAGGTCCGGCACCTGGTTTGCCGATTTGCCCGGTGATCAGGTTGAGGTTAAGCAGGCTCAGGTTTTTGTCTACACCCACCGCACTCTGGTTCAGACCCATGGTCCACATCGAGATAAAACCTTTGGCATTCCCAATATAAGTGGCAGCCAACCGTATATCTTCTTCGCGCACACCACATATTTCAGCAGCTTCTGCTAAGGAACGCTCAAATACGACTTCTTTATACGCCTCAAAACCTTCGGTATGGTTCTGAATAAAGTTAAGATCTATGTCGCCGTTCTCGATCAACACACGACCAATGGCGTGGTTCAGGATCACGTCTGTGCCCGGCTTTAGCTGCAGGTGCAGGTCGGCAATAGCTGCGCTGTCCGTAACGCGTGGGTCTACTACAATGATCTTTACTCCGGGGTTAGCGGCTTTATGCGCCTCCACCCTTCGCCACAGAATCGGGTGACACCAGGCAGGGTTGGCGCCGGTTACGTAGAAGCAGTCGGCGAGCTCAATATCATCGTAGCTTACCGGCACACTGTCTTCGCCGAGGGCCATTTTATAGCCTGCCACCGCGCTGCTCATGCAAAGCCTGGAGTTGGTGTCGATGTTGTTGCTGCCGATAAAGCCCTTGATCAGTTTGTTTACGACGTAATACTCTTCCGTCAGACACTGACCTGAAACATAAAAAGCAACTGAATCCGGGCCGTATTTCTGGATAAAGGTTTTGAAAACGGCAGCGGTCCGCTGCAGGGCCTCCTCCCAGCTTACGCGCTGCATAGGCATGCTTTTGCTGTAGCGCATCTGCGGGTACATCAGGCGGTCGCTTTTATCGTTAACGGTGTACTGCAGGTTCAGGCCTTTGCTGCACAACATGCCTTTGTTTACCGGATAATCGGCGTCGCCCTCCACGGTAACCGTACCGTTTTTTTCTTTAGAAACCCTTACGCCACAACCAACACCACAGTAGCAGCAGGTGCTGGCAAATTTATCCTTATGTAGTTCGGTCGTCATTTTGTCTGAACCTTGGTTTTAGCTAATCTATAGTTGGGTTGAAATAACACCTGCCTTGTTTTTGGAAGCTCCGCACGCTGCGGGGGTTTACTGTTGCATCCTTTAAAACCCTTGGCAGAAATTGGGCAAAAAAGCTTCGGAAGGCCATTTTCATTAGAATAATTACTGACCACTGCCGATACTGCAGACGCTCGCAGGTCTGCAAGACGCTGCGAAGTCTAGGTACACTGCCTATCTTGCTTCTTCGAGTTTATAAGCTGTGGCTGGAACGGCTTGTCCGTTTTTCTCGGCCAGCAGCTGGTGCATTTCTTCTCTGGCTTCTTTTTCCATGGCGGGAGAGAAACGGATCAGCAGGGCCAGGACCGAGGTGCCTGCCACTACCAAACCAATGATGAACAGTGCTTCTGGGTACGACAGATTATCCACCTTAAAGAGGAAACCTGCTGCTACCGCACCGGCATTACCGCCGGCACCTACTATACCCGACACAGCGCCCATGGCTTTTTTGTTGATAAATGGCACCACAGAGAAAGTAGCGCCTTCCGACATCTGCACGAAAAGGCTGAACACGATCATGACAATAATAGAAAGCGGCAACACCGTCATCTGCGAGAAAGCGATCAGGGCAAGTCCTTCTATAAAGATAACTGCACCCAGGAACCACACCCGACCAGAGAGTCCGTAGCGGATACCGGCTTTATCGCCGAAGAAGCCACCCAGCGTACGGGCAAATATGTTCATCAGCCCAAACAAGCCTGCTATCAGACCGGCTGTGCCTAAATCCAGCTCAAAGAAGTCGTGGTAGTAGATGGCGGCGATGTTGTTGATAGTAAGCTCTATGCCGAAGCAGGCACCGTAGAGCACAAACAGCACCCACACGCGGTAGTCGGCAGCGGCTTTCCAGAACGGTACAGTATCTTTCTTCTTTTTGGCAGCCGCTACATCCGATAATTCAGAGATGTTGCCAGCCGGGGAATCTTTGGTAAAGTTGTAGTATAGAATAGCGCAAATAACCATGGCCACACCTGGCACCACCATAGCATAACGCCATGCCTGCGAATCTAGAAAGCCTAGGCCAACAAAGGCGGCAAAAATAAGCGGCATCACCATTTGTGTAACGCCTCCACCCAGGTTACCCCAGCCGGCTGTGGTGGCATTGGCTGTACCAACCACGTTGGGTGCAAACATTACAGTAGTGTGGTACTGCGTAATCACAAAAGATGCTCCGATTACACCAATTGCCAACCTGAAGATCAGGAAGGACTCGTAGCTGTTGCTGAAGCCGATAAACATAACTGGAAGTGCACCCAACATAAGCAGCGCAGTGTAGCTGATGCGTGGACCAATTTTATCGCAAAGCCAGCCAATAACCAAACGGGCTATAATGGTAATGGCCACCGAAGAAATAATAATGTTGCCGATCTGGTCTTTAGTCAGATCAAGTTCTTCGCGGACTACTGCCATAAGCGGCGCAATTCCAAACCACCCAAAGAAACAGAGAAAAAACGCCAGCCATGATAAGTGGAACGTGCGCATCTGAATAGACTTCAGGCTTAATAGCTTTATGGAGGTTGCTTTTCCGTTTGATGCCTTCATGTTTAATAGTTTAGAGGTTAGATATTAGAAGCTAAATTATTTTGGCTGGTGCGCGCTTGCAGCTCGTACCTTGTATTTTCCAAAGCAAGACCGGAAGCACGAGCTACAGGCTCACACTAGCGGTTCCTTTTTTGTTTCTTTCTCTTCTATCCTGTCCACAAGCAGCGCTGAAGGCGAAGGCTGCTGTGGCAACCTCTGCTTACAGCAAGCTATTGCTGAAGGAGATGAAATCGATGGACTGCCCCAGTTCGAGCACCTGCTGCTCCGCCGGTTGTACTCCCAGCCCGTGGGCCGTGAGCCCGGCGCGGATGTCGCCGGAGCCGTTGAACGTGAGCGGCTGCAGGGCAGCAGTTTCTTTATCTAGTTTTACAGCGAAGAACTCAGTTAGCTGGTGCTTCTTGGTTCGAGCTTGCTGTAGTTTGTATTTGTAAACTGGTCCGCTCTGGAAGCCGAAACAGTTGTAGAGATAATATTCGATAAACAAGGTAAAGGTAACGAGGCAGGAAAACGGGTTGCCAGGTAACGCGAACACAATGCCTCCGCCTGGCAGCTTTCCGCAGAAAACAGGCTTCCCGGGCCTGATGGCTACTTTGTGGAACAGCTTTTCTATTCCTAACTCCTGCAGTACCTGCGGTACATAGTCGGCATCTCCTGCTGATACGCCTCCACTCATAATAATAATATCATGCTCCAGCGCCTTTTGCAGCGTCTCCCGCAAGGCCTCTTTTGTATCGGGGATATGCTGGTACACATCCGGCTTCAGCTTCCACTTTCGGAGCAGCGACTGCAGCAGGTGCCGGTTGCTGTTCCTGATTTGAATAGGTGAAACGGCCGCGTCTATAGGCTTTACCTCATCTCCTGTTGTAAACAGGGCAATGCGTGGCAGCTTCTCCACCAGCACACTTGCCTGCCCCACGGCCGCAAGCGAGTTTATGACAGACGGATTGATCAGGACAGGAACTGCGACAAGTATTTCCTCTTTTTGCACATCCTCCCCCTGTCGGGCTATGTTCTGATAAGGAGCCACTGCATCAAGTAAAATTTCTACAGCGCCCTCTCCTTCCGTAGTGTCTTCTCTCCGAATAACAGCATCGGCCGAGGGTGGCACGGCAGCTCCTGTCATAATTTTATAAGCTGAACCGGGCTGCAGTTCCTGCTGGTGCGCCTGCCCTGCAAAAATGGTTTCCTGCACCGGGTAGCTTCGCTGCCCTTGCTCCCAATCCGCTGTTTTGATGGCAAACCCATCTACAGCGGAGCGATTGAAAGGCGGATAATCGCGGTCGGCTCGTATAGCTGTGGCCAGCACTCTGCCGTCTGCCTCGTCGAGCGCCACCTGCTCCTGCCCAAACGATTTTGCCTGGGCTTTTACCAGTTGCTGCGCCTCTGCTATGGACATTAACGCTGATGCGGCGGTTGCTTTCTGCGCCATTAGTGCCCGCCTCCTTTCATCATTTTGCGTGCATGAAACACGGCTGGCAAAATGGCTTCTAAGGACTCTCTGGCGCCGTTGGTGCTACCTGGCAGCGTTACAATAAGCGTCTCTCCTATGGCTCCGGCTACACCTCTGCTCATCATGGCAAGCGGAGTACGGAGCTGACCGTGAGCCCGCATAGCTTCTGCGATGCCTTCTGCTTCGCGTTCCAATATCTCTTCCACAGCAGCCACGGTGTTATCGCGAGGGCCTAGGCCGGTGCCGCCGGTGGTGAAGATAAAATGCACGTCTTCGGCCACCCAGGCTTTTATTTGTTCCTGTATCTGCTCCCGGTCATCGGGCAGGATAGCGTAATGCTTTACATTGGCCTTTACCTCTTCCAGCATCTGCTTTATCAGCGTGCCGCTTCCGTCTTCGCGGGTGCCGGCAGCTGTGGAGTCGGAGCAGACGAGCACAGCGCAGGTTGGCGGCGTAGAGAAGAACTTTTTGCGGTCGCTTTTGCCGCCTTTCTTCTCCAGCAGCTTAATGTGGCCGATTTCCAGCTGCGTATCTACCGGCTTCAACATGTCGTAAATTTCGAGGGCTGCCACCGATACGGCAGTGAGCATTTCCATCTCAATGCCCGTGCGCCCAATCGACTTGGCCTCACCGGTTATCACGATGCCTGACCGCTGAAAAACAGCTTCTGGGAATTGCCCCTCGTGCTGCTCCTGCTCCAGGAACTCAAACTCTATCTGCATGCCGTCAATACCCACTGGGTGGCAGTGCGGCAATAACTGTGGGGTGGCTTTGGCGCCTAAAAAGCCAGCGGCTCTGGCTACATCGAACAGGTTTCCTTTGGGGAGCTGGTCGCTTTTAATGGTTTCAATGGTTTCGGGGGTGCAAAAAATCACGGCTACAGCCCGGGCTGTCCGAAGTGTAATTTGCTTGTGTGTTATATCGCGCATGCAGATTTATTTAGTTGTTAAAAGCTCAAATAATCTGCTTTTTCCGGATAAAACAAGAAATTCCTTATTCTATTCCGAGGTAGACCATGCCTGCCTCTACTTTTACCGGGTAAGTTATCAGCTTATACTCCTCACCAGAAAGGCATTCTCCTGAAATAAGTGAAAAGGCTTTTTTATGGAATGGGCAGGCTACTTTAGGCTCGCAGGTGTCGCCGGTGCTCCCAATCATGCCGCGCGACAACACCATTTGCTGCTTGTGCGGGCACAGGTTCTGCGTGGCATACCACTCGCCACGGCGGGCAAAGTTATAGATGGCTATTTGCTCGTCTTTGTATTTCACACAGGCGCCACCGTTTTGCGGCACATCTTCTGTTTTACAAACCATTACCCATTTTACGGCTTCTGCAACTTGAATTTCCATGACGTTTGAGTTTTGAGTGAGTGAATGTTGATGGTGGGTGTAGCAGCAGCAATTAGCTGATTTGTTTTACCCTCATCTATCTCTACATTTCTAATTATGAATTTCTAATTTCTTATTTGGCGCTGCCGATCAATTATTGTAATGAAACTGGCCTTCCGGAGGCTTTTTGACCTACTTGTTGCCAAGGGTACCTCAGGCTTACCACCGCTGGTGCGAGCTTGTAGCTCGTACTGCTTTTTCTCTTCAGGTGGGTATGAAAGTACGAGCTACAAGCTCGCACCAATAAAAGTTTTTTGGTCATTCATTTAACAATCAGCAACCAAATTCTTCTAGTAAAAATGGCCTTCTGAAGAGTTTTTGCTTGATTTTGGCTTAGGGCTACGCAGCCCTACCATTCTTTTGCTTTCACCTGCTCGCGCATGGTGTCGAACTGCACGTAAGGGTCTTTCTCTTCCGGGGCGTTTACAAAGTGGTTGAACTGCTTTCTCAGCTCCGGGTTCTCCACTACTTCTTTCCACTCGCAGTGGTAGTTGTTGATCAGCGCCTGCATTTCCTCTTCCAGCTGCTCGTTTATGCCGAGGCTGTCGTTTATGACTACATTTTTGAGGTAGCTCAGGCCGCCTTCCATTTTGTTGAGCCAGGTGGCGGTACGGGTAAGGGGGTCGGCTGTTTTGATGTAGAACATCAGGAACCGGTCGAGGTATTTAATGCAGGTTTCTTTGTCTACATCGGTGGCCAGCAGCAGTGCGTGCTGTGGCTTAGAACCACCGTTTCCGCAAACGTACAGATTCCAGCCTTTTTCGGTGGCTATGATTCCGAAATCTTTAGATTGTGCCTCCGCACACTCTCTGATACAGCCACTTACACCGCCTTTAAACTTGTGCGGTGCGCGTACGCCTTTATATCGGTCCTCTACCTCAATGGCGAAGGATACACTGTCTTGTAAACCAAAGCGGCACCAGGTGCTGCCTACGCAACTTTTCACGGTTCTAAGCGCTTTGCCGTAGGCGTGCCCGCTCTCGAAACCGGCCTCTATCAGCTTCTCCCATATCTCTGGCAAGTCGGTTACGTGCGCCCCAAAAAGGTCGATGCGCTGGCCGCCGGTGATCTTCGTATACAGCCCGTATTCTTTGGCAACCTGCCCGATTACGATCAGTTTATCTGGTGTTATTTCACCTCCCGGAATACGGGGAACCACGGAGTAGGTACCGCCTTTCTGGATATTGGCCAGGTAGCGGTCATTGCTATCCTGTATGGTGTGCTGCTTCACAATCACATCGTTCCAGAGGCTGGCGAGCACGCTTGCCACCACCGGCTTGCATACTTCGCAACCATCGCCTTTACCAAAAGTATCCAAGGCTTCGTCGTAGGTTCGGACGTTGTTGATCTTCATCAGGTCGAACAGCTCCTGGCGGGAATGGTCGAAATGCTCGCACACCACATTCTTGATGTACTGGCCGTTTTCCTTCATTGTGCCCGTGATCAGGTCTTTCACGAGCGGCACGCAACCACCGCAGCCTGTACCGGCTTTGTTGCATTTCTTCATGCCTTCCACAGAGGTAATTCCCTGCTCGTTTACCGCAGAACAGATATCGCCTTTGGTTATGGCTTCGCAGGAGCAGATCAGGGCATCGTCCGGCAGACTCATGACACCGGCTCCTGAACTGGCCTCCCCTCCTCTTGCTCCCAGTATCAGGTCTTCGGGGTTTGGAGGCAGCACCAGTTTATTGTTAACTGTCTGCAACAGCATGTTGTAAGCTTCTGCATCGCCAACGAGCACTCCGCCCAATAGGTACTTGCCGTCGTTGCTGATGTTGATGCGTTTGTAAACACCTTTGTTCGCATCTTCAAACACGATAGACCTGCCATCTGGCTCAGCCACAAACGGGTCGCCGAAGCTCGCTACATCCACACCAATCAGTTTCAGCTTGGTGCTCATGTCGAAACCATAGAACCCTTTGTCGCCGCCGCTAATCTGTGTAGCCACTACTTCTGCCATTTCGTAACCAGGTGCTACCAGGCCATAGATCATGCCTTCGTGCAGGGCACACTCACCTATCGCAAAAATGCTTTCGTCGCTGGTTTGCATTTTATCATTCACCACAACGCCTCCACGTAGTCCTACTTCCAGACCAGCCAGTTTAGCCAGCTCGTCGCGCGGACGGATACCGGCTGAGATCACCAGCATATCTACTTCCAGCGCTGTTTCATCTGCAAACTCCAGGGCTGTAATTTTTCCGTTGCCCGCTATGTTGGTGGTGCTTTTGCTCAGGTGCATCTGCAGCCCCAGTGCCTCCAGCTTAGTTTGCAGCGTCTTGCTACCAGCCGAGTCCACTTGCCGCGGCATCAGGCGAGGTGCAAATTCTATTACGTGCGTTTCTTCAATTCCTAAATCAATTAGTGCCTTGGCAGCTTCCAGACCCAAAAGTCCACCACCCATCACAGCTCCTTTACGGCAGGTATGTGCATACTGCTGTATCAACTCCAGATCTTCTATGGTTCGGTATACAAACACACCATCTTTCTCCACACCGGGTATGTTCGGCACAAAGGCACCCGAACCAGTAGCCAACACCAGGTAATCGTATGGCTGCACAAGACCTCTCGACGAGTGGATGGTTTTCTCCTGGCGATTGATTTCAGTAACCGGGTCGCCTAGATGCAACGTGATGTTGTGGTTGCGATACCAGTCTTCCGGCGACATAGACAGATCTTCAGCCGACTTGCCGCTAAAGAACTCACTCAGGTGCACCCTGTCGTATGCGCGGCGTGGTTCTTCACCAAAAACAACAACCTGAAAGGCATTTGACTTTGCCATAAGTTTCTCGCAGAACTTATAACCGACCATACCATTTCCGATGACTACCACTGTTGGGAAAGAATGCTGTGACATAAAATTAAATGTTAAGTGTTGTGGCTTTGTTAAACTGGAAGCTAAATCTCTAATATTCTGGCAAAGGATTATCAAGAATACCTCAATTGACAATTCTTGTAATTTTTAAGGTGTAATTAAATTTTCATCAACCTACAAGCAACTTGTTTGAAAATTTATCAACCTACCAAACTAATCCTTATTATTATCTTAAATCCTGTTTACCTGTACTGTTTTAGCCTTTACAGACCCTAAGTTTAGGACTTTTATAAGCTAACAGGTATAAGCAAAAGAGAATACCTACCTAGTTATTTATATACCCCTTTTCGGAATATGTTTTAAAATTAATCATTATACCTTAAAAAACAATAGGTGTCTAAATAATTTTTTGGTATTTATGAGTAATTATACCTAATTTCATAGGGGGTACATCTAAATTTTAATAATTTTTAATTTTTATAACTTTGCAGATAACACCTGTTTCAAACTAAAAACTTAGAAAAAAGCTGGTGTCAGCAGCAAAAGCAAGGACTTATCACCTGAATCCTGAAAAAAGAGGTCTGTTTTTTCAGGAACTATTATTTCTTGGAGGTGGGAGTATAAAAAACTTACTAATGGAACCGAGGGGTATATTTATTGGGGGGGAGCAGGAATTATTTTAACTCTGTTTTATGAAAGCTCTTTATTTTCAAAGGTTAGTTTATAATACTCCTTATATTTAGAACCTCGACCTTTTGTGAATTGGCACACCACATAGTACCGAGCACTAAAAACCAATAAAGTGGCAGATGAAAGAACAACAGCACATATGTACCACCTTATAGTAAAGGCAGCAACAGCGGCTACCATTACCCTACATGCCCACAACCAGAGCTGCTGCTTTAGTCACCGTTGTGTGGCATTGACAAAAACAATTCAAAAATTTACAGTAAACTCGGCTAAAGGTTATAATATTGAAACTTGATAGCCCTCTTTCAAATCCATATTCGTTATAGAGAACATGTCTGGCAGCAACATAATACCTGAGCTATATGTAGTGGGAGCAGGCCCCGGAGACCCTGAACTGATAACTGTAAAAGCTTACAAGCTACTACAGCGGGCTAATGTGGTGCTCTACGATAACCTGGCAAATAAAGAATTGCTGGCCATTACCCGCGATGATTGCGAAAAGATTTATGTAGGCAAGCACCCCTACGGCTCCTACACCCCTCAGGAAAAAATTCATGAGCTTATCCTGGAGAAGGCACTCAGTAAAGGAACTGTGGTTCGGCTAAAAGGAGGAGACCCCTATATATTTGGAAGAGGCTTTGAGGAAGTAATGTTTGCGAGGCAGCACGGCATCCATACCTATTATATACCGGGCATTACCAGCATGCAAGCCAGCGGGCTCGAAGACATTCCGCTTACGCACCGCGCCGTGAGCGAAGGCATCTGGGCCATCACCGGCACCAAGAAAGATGGATCATTATCGGACGACCTGCGGCTGGCTATGCAAAGCAACGCTACCGTAGTTATTTACATGGGTATGAAAAAGGCAGCTGAAATAGCCGAGACCTACAAAGAGGCAGGCAACGGTAACATACCGGTAGCAGTAGTTCAGCATGCTTCGCTACCACATAAGAAATACGCTATTGGTCAAGTACAGGATCTGCCGCAATTAATTCAGGACCATCACCTCACCCACCCCGCTCTTATTATTATTGGCTGGGTTGTTGGGCTGGAGACAAGCAAATAGAGGTACATTCTACTCATCTGAATTATTCTAATGAAAACAGCCTTCAGGAGGCAAAACGCACTATTGAGGAACAAGGCCTGGCAGGCTAAGGAATTCTATTCACTAATTTCTGAACACCGGCTGTAATACGCTCCCGAAGACTAGCGGCATCTTTTGGTACTACAGCTTCGGCCACTCCCTGCCAAACAAGTTCGTTCCGTTGGTTATTTACCAGGTCTACCGACAGTGTGCCTTCGTTGTACCGACCTACTTCCACTTGCTCGCTCCTCCAGGTATAGCGGCGTTGGCCAATGTAAGTAGGCGGATCTGTCAGAATATTTGTTTCACGCGTCTGCACTTCTTCCTGCACCACCACACCCAGGTTAATACGCAAATCAGGGTTTTCGGAAGTTTGTTGCAAGCCTCGCTTCTCCAGCTCCCGAATTATTTCGGTTCTAATAAAGTCCATTTGCTGCCCATACCCTTGCAGCGCATTGCCAGAGGCATCCATTTCATAAAAATCAAAGGTCTGGTAATCCGCTAACCTGAAATTCTCTGCCGCCTCGGTTTTCACCACCTTTACCGGTGAGCAGGCACCCAGAACCGCCAGAATTAAAAGGAAGTATTGCAATTTATTTAGAAAATAACCCATGTAAGTTCAGTATTAGAGATTCGGTTTTAGAATTTGAAGAAGACAATTTTTATACGCCTTTCCCGCCTATCTGTTTATCAGGTTAAGGCACTACTTGAATCGCTTAAACAAAACCTCTTGCAGCTCACCGCGTAAATTAGCGCTTGGTTTCTAATCCTGCTCATTCAGCTAGTAGGCATCTAAAATAAATAGCCTTAATGCGACTATCATACCTCTTTTGATTGGTAGTAAAACCATATTCAGCTATCTTTGAATACTTAGAAACGTGATCTTCTTTCTAAACCAATTTATGAACAACAACTCAACTGCACAACTGCTGCTCAAGAACAAAAAAAACATCCTGGTTAACTGGATGCAAAACCAATTAGAAGATGCAACTCTTCGGGATGATCTCATCTCGAACGAAGAGTTAAGTACACAATCAGGAGAGTTGTTAGATAGTTTATTAGAGGCTATTGGAGGTGGAAACTTTGAAAACATATACAGCTCTGAATATGAACAAACACTCGACATCCTGGGCGACATCTCTATTACGCGTGCCCGTCAAGGATTTTCTCCTCGCGAAACAAACCTCTATGTTCTGAGCCTGAAGCAAGCCCTTACTGATGTACTGGAGCATGAGTACACTAACGACCCGGCACGGCTCTACCAAGAAGTTATCATGATTAACAAATTGCTCGATAACCTGAGCCTTGCCACCTTTGAAACGTATCTGAAAGGACGCGAAGAAGTTATTCTACGGCAGACAGATGAGCTTAATGAAATCTCAACTCCAGTAATTAGAGTGTGGGATGGCATTCTGGCTTTGCCGATTATTGGCACACTTGACAGTTCCCGTACCCAAATTGTGATGGAGAACCTGTTGCAGGAGATTGTGAACACAGGCAGCAGCATTGCTATTCTGGACATATCGGGTGTTCCAGCCGTTGACTCACTTGTAGCGCAGCACCTGATTAAAACAGTTAGCGCCACTCGCCTGATGGGAGCCGAATGTATTATTAGCGGCATAAGAGCCGAAATAGCCCAAACTATTGTTCACCTGGGAATAGATTTATCGAATATACGCACCAAATCCACCCTGGCTAGCGCTCTGCAAATTGCATTTGAGATGCTGAACCTACAGGTAAAGAAAACAGGACAGCTAGGTTCCGGTAAACTGATAAGGTAACAACATGGATAGAATCCCGATATTAAAAATGGGGCCTTTCCTGTTGGTAACAATACAGGTAGACCTTTACGACAGACTTGCGCTTAACCTGGAAAACGACCTAATTACCATGGTTAGCAAAACAGGGGCTAGAGGCGTATTGATTGATATTTCGGCTGTAACCATTGTAGACTCTTTTATGGGTCGCATTTTAGGAAACATTGCCTCTATGTCGCGGATAATGGATGCTGAAACCGTGGTGGTAGGCATGCAGCCAGCCGTGGCCATTACCCTTGTTGAATTAGGACTTACCCTTCAGGGAGTGCACACTGCGCTTAATGTAGAACGAGGCATGGACCTGCTTTACCATAAAACTGACATTCTGCTCCAACCGGACGAAGAGGACGAAGATTCGGAAGCCGCTGAACAGGACGCGGAATGATTACGATGACCAAAGACACGATGGAGATCGTGCGGGAACAGGACGTAGTACCTTTCCGGAACCGTGTAAAGGAACTTGCCACAAAAATTGGCATGAGTCTGGTAAACCAGACTAAACTGATTACGGCTGCCAGTGAATTGGTGCGCAACATGCTCAAGTACGCGAACGGTGGCAAAGTAATCCTCGAAATCATAAACAAGAACGGTCATACAGGTATCCGATTAACTTTTACAGATCAGGGGCCAGGCATAGCCGATATTCAGCAAGCCATGCAAGACGGTTTTTCGACGGGCAGGAGCTTAGGCCTGGGATTGCCTGGTACACGTCGGCTCGTAAACGAATTTGCTATTTCGAGTGTAGTTGGAAAGGGCACCACTGTTACAGTTACACACTGGAAAAATGGACGCTAAACACCATCAAAGCTTTCTGCTACCCAACAGGAGCTATGCTAACATAGTAAAACGCGACATAACCCGTATTGCCGAAAGTTATGGTTTCTCTCCTGCAGAAGTAGGTAAGGTGAATATTATTGTCTCTGAAATGGTGTCTAACCTGCAGAAGCATACAGCTCAAGGTGGCGAGATACTCATAAAGCAAATTGACAAAACAGGAATTGAGATCATTTGCCTCGACAATGGCCCTGGCATGGCAGATGCCGTCCGCACTCAAGAAGACGGCTACTCCTCGGTAGGCACTGCAGGCGAAGGCCTTGGTGCCATAAAGCGGCAATCGCATGAGTTCGATATTTTTTCACAACCAGGGTTGGGCACCATTCTGCTATCCAGACTTTATAAAGGGCATTACCAGCCCTCCCCTTTAGCTAAAAGCAGGTTTGAGGTAGCGGCGGTTATGGTTCCAAAGCCAAGCGAGTTTGCCTGTGGCGACAATTATGTTGCATTACAGCGAGGCAACGACTGCTACCTGATTGCTTTAGATGGCCTGGGGCACGGGCCAAATGCACAGGAAGCAAGCACGGAGGCCGCAAAAGTTTTTTTAACCTATGCCACTCAAGATCCCTCTGTCGTGCTGCGAAATATCCATGAGGCCATCCGCAAAACACGTGGTTCGGTAGGTACTGTGGCCCAACTCAGTATTGGTAAAAACCAAATATCTTTCTGTGGGGTTGGTAACATATCAGGAAAAATATTTTCGATTGATGGCCCTTTTCTTACGAATGCTTCAAGCCGGAATATTATGGCCTACAATGGTATACTAGGACATAATGTTCCATCCAGCTTTAGCACGCAAGTCGACACCTGGAACAAGTCAAAGCTTCTGGTACTGCATTCTGATGGCATAAAATCTCGTTGGGATATAAGTAAGTACACAAACCTGCACCGGCGCGATGCCAGCATCATTGCAGCCATTATTTATAGAGACTTCTGTAGGCAAACCGACGACACTTTAGTTCTTGTGGCCCGTTCAATCGCATAATTCCCATGACCCAGAGCATTACCAAAATAAACATAAACAATGAGCTTGATGTTGTGCTTGCCTATAACAGAGCACGACAGCTATCTGAGCGCCTTGGTATTACAATGGGCAGCCGCACCAAATTCTCTACGGCTGTTTCTGAGATATGCCGCAATGTAGTAGAGCATGTTGGCAATGGCCAAATCAAGTTTAGGCTTGCTGAGGAAAGTGGTAATAAGTATTTGGAGGCTGTTATATCTGATAGAGGCCGGGGCATTGGCAACCTCGAGGCATTGCTAAAAAACACTGAAACCACAGTTGCTGGCAAGGGCACCGGTCTGCAAAATTCGCGAAAGCTAGTAGATTACTTTCATATAGAGAGCCAATTTGAAAGAGGCACGCAGGTAACCTTACGCCAAAGACTGCCCCACAATGCAAAGCTCATATCAAAAGCAACCGCAGAAGCCTGGATATTTGAGTTAAATCAGGAACAGGTTTCACCTTATGGCGAAATAAAAAAGCAGAACATGCAGTTGCTTGATGTGCTCGACAACCTGCGCGAGCGCAACGAAGTTAGCCAACACCAGCTGAAGGAAATCAGGCACTTGAACGAGCAGCTGCAACAATACAATAATGATATACAGGAATTGCTGCAGGAGCGTGAAAACCAGAATAAACTGCTGCACAAAATCAATGATGAGCTAGATGCCTTTGCACATACTGTGTCGCATGACCTGAGAGCTCCGCTCCAAAACATTAAAGGACTTGCGAGTGCCTTAGAGGACTGCCTGCACTCGCAAAGGCTGGACGATGCGAAAGAAATGTTTAAAATGCTGCATCTCCAAACTTCTAAGATGGATAACTTCATCACAAGTATCTTATCTTACTCCTTGGCCGGCAGACAAAACATGGAAAAAGCAACTACTCCTGTAAGTGAATTGCTGCATGATGTAGTCAATTTATTAGGTATCAGCAATGATTTTATCGTGCAGATTCCTAATATTCTCCCTGTTATAAAAACAGAAAGAATATTTATGCACCAAGTGTTCAGTAACCTCATCAGCAATGCCCTTAAATACCATGATAAGCTGGAACAGCCACGAATTGAGATTCAGTATGAACTCAAAGATAATTGGATTGAATTTGCTGTAGTAGACAACGGACCAGGTATAGCCCCCGAGTCTCAGAACAAAATTTTTGAGATGTATGAAACGGCAAATAACCAACATGTAAGCACAGGCATAGGGCTTGCCATTGTACGCAAAATAGTAAAGGGCAAAGGTGGCGAAGTTTGGGTAGAGTCTGTAGGGAGGGGCGCACGCTTTATATTTACGTGGCCGGCCAACGAAATTGTCTCTATTTTACCTGAAGAGGGCACTACAGCTCATTAACAAGTTAACCTCCAATAAGGTGGAGGCCAATTTTGCTAATGATATGTAATGTTACTTCTTGTTTACAAAAAATTCAGCCATTATCTCTTTTAGATCGTGCTTGGTGAGTGCTTTAGAGTAGTGCTTTTTAACCCGCTTATAGTTCTTGATTCGCTCCAGATCGTAAAAACTGGCAGATGAGGTTAACATCATGATAATAATATGTTCGCTGGCATCCAGCCCTCTCCGCTGATATTCCTCTAAAAATGTAAAGCCATCCATTACAGGCATCTTAATATCCAGGAAGATGAGATCAGGGCATCTTTTCTCAGATTCATCTTTGTTATTGCACGCTTCGGATAAGTACTCAATGGCTTCTTTACCATTCTTCAGTACCATTATTTCCTTGGCCACCTGCATTTCGCCTATGAGGCGTTTATTTAAATAATTTGTTGTATCGTCGTCATCAACTAATAGAACCAGATCGAGTGTAGGTTGTGAGGCAGTCATCCAATAAAAATGTGTGTTGCTAATACGTTAAAAACATTCAAAATTTCAATTTTTTCTCAGAGTGCCACGGCTACAACAAGTAAAGGCTAAAGCTGGCACGACATTTCAGAAAATACGCTAGAGGTTCTTTAAAGTACCAAAGTACGTATTTTTTAATGGGTTTATCAACATTAAATAGGCGATTCAGAAAACTGGCACGCTAAAATTAGTTTATCAACTCTAAGAATGATGATATTACTAACATTGCCCCTAATTGGTTACCTCTCTTCCTTCTTTTTGCTGAAAATACGCCATGATTCTTCTCCCTTCCGGCACTGTCTGCTCAGGCAGGAACTTAGTCCATCTGGTGTTTATGAGTCTCCGATATTTTTTCTATATCCTTTTCGGAAAAATTTAAGTATTTAGATAAATGAGTCCTCTAGCAGACTCATTTATCTTGAACCGTTAAATATATAGTATGGATACTTATAATATGAAACCCGAGAACATGCGTGCTCCTGCTAACCTGAGCAGAGAAGAGGTCCAAAAAAGTTTAGATGAACTTGACGGAAAAATAAAGGTTCTAAGGGGTCGTGCACATGCTACTACCGCAGACTCTAACCACACCTACCATGAGCATATTGCTGCACTGGAAGCTAAACGTAACCTTATTTCCCAAAAGCTTAACGATAATACCACCGATGAACAACAGGGCAAGTGGCATGACTTACGGAGTGGTCTCGACAACCTTAAGAATGACATAGAAGGATTCTTCAAATAAGATACTGCCTATCAAAAAAGCCCCTGCACTATAGCAGGGGCTTTTTTAATAGGCAGTATCTCATACAACTGGCTCTCTGAAACCAACCCATGTAAATCGTTTTATCACAAATTCAGGATTAGTAAAAGACGCATTACCAGCCGGGTTGCCACCCGTTACATGAAAATCTGAGAAGCCGGCATGCTGGTTCAGGTAAATACCACCTGTCAGGTTAAAGCTTACAGGCGTACCGGCAAGACTCATTGCTTCTTTTATTTGTTCTTTTATGGCAGGATCGGTAGTATAGGCGCCGCAGGAGATAGCTCCATGCTCCTGCGCCATTTCCTGAGCCAGTTCCATGCTATGTGCAGTATCTTTGGTTTTAATAACCAGTATAATAGGTCCGAACATCTCCTGGCTGTAGCTTGCTTTATCGGCAGCATCGGCTTCGTAAATAACCGGAGAACAGGTGCGGGCGTTCGCAAACATTGGGTTACTAAAATCACAGGTGCTCAAGATTACTTTTCCTTTACCTTCTTTTACCCGCTCCAGCGTTGCCGTGTTCTGAATAGCACCCAACACATGCGGAGCAGCTTTAGGATTGTTCACTAACCCAGCCACAGCATCTGCCAATTTCTTGACTACCTCCTCGTATGGCACCATCTCCTCTCCTACTTTTACACCTGCCTCAGGCACAAAAAAATTCTGCGGTGCCGTACACATCTGGCCAGAGTATAGACTTACCGAAAAAGCCAGGTTCTGCATCACCTTATCCAGGTCGTCTACAGAGTCCAGGATAACAGAGTTGATGCCTGCCTTTTCAGTAAAAGTAATTTTGCCCGGCAACTTCTCCAGGTAGTTCCCAAAGGAAGAACTGCCGGTGTAATCTATAAGTTTTACCTTTCGGTGCTCGGCCAGTTCTTTTGTGATCAGGTGCTTTTCTGCATCCACAGCCAGTTGGCAGATTGCGGGAGGCAAGCCGTTTTCGGAAAGAACCTTCTGTAGTTCCGCCACCACTATGGCAATAGGCAGTACGGCCTTAGGGTGCGGTTTAACAATAACCGGGTTTCCTGTTACCAGGCTGGCATACATACCTGGCACAGTATTCCAGGTAGGGAAAGTAGAGCAGGCGATTACAAGCGAAATACCCTTTGGCACTGCTACCCAAGACTTCTGAAGGCGCAGGTTGTATTTGCCCATTGGCTTCTCCCACTCCATTTCCTCCGGAAACCGGGTTAATTCTTCGTAACCGGCTGCAACAGCCTCCAGAGCCCTGTCTGCAGCGTGTGGCCCCGATGCCTGAAACGCCATCAGAAATGCTTGCCCTGTGGTGTGCATGGTAGCGTAGGCAATTTCAAAAAACCTGTCACGTAGCCTATCCAACGACTCCATTAGCAATGCAGCCCGCATGTCAGGCTTTATCTTTCGCCAAACGTGAAATGCTTCTTCAGCCCGTTGTATAAGTGTTTCCGGTTCGAAGTACGGGTAGCTTACTCCCAGCCGTTGTTGCTCGTAAGGCGACTCCTCCTGTCCTACCCAATCGTGAGGCCCTTCTTGCTGCAGCTCTTCAAAGCGTTGATTCAGGCTGCTTTTGAATTTTTCTCTTGCTTCTTTATCAGCATTCTCTCCATAAATTTCCGGTGAGGGATTTTCGGGGTAGTGGGCAAAAAAGGACCGCTTGTGCAGCGCCTGAATGGCTGCCTTAAGTGTTTCCTGATGTTTATCAACTAAGTCCAGAACCATGGTGTTCATTTTTAACAGATTAGGAATTGACTGTGGCGTCAAGGAAATATACGAATTAAACTAATGCACGTTAGCAATTAAAAGATAAATCCTTTTTCCTTTATCGCTACCTGCGGTCCAGCTTCACATCAACCAAACCAGTACAGTAGCTACTAGCTACTGTTTGAAGGTCACGAGTAAGTAAGGTTTTGCAGGAGCTTGTAAAATTCAAATAATACACGAGTATGGTTTGTAACTAATGAGTTAGAAATGAACTATAAACAGGAGGCTTTGCAGAAAGTTTTACTAGTATAAGGCATTTTCCATTTTCAGTAATTGTGTGGCTGTCTATGGAAAATCTTAGCTTTGCAGTTTAAACCCATTTCTATGCAAGAACTCGATAACAACTTTAGCCATCTACCCTTAGAAGTACAGCGAAAAATCTCCTTTTCCCAAACCAGTGTCTTTAAAGCCGTTTTCCCGAACGACACTAACCACTACGATACTTTGTTTGGAGGAGTAGCTATGCAGCTGATGGATGAGGTAGCCTTTATTGCGGCAACCCGCTTCTGTCGCAAACGCCTTGTCACAGTTTCTACAAGTCAGATAGATTTTAAAATACCTATTCCTGCTGGCACCATTATCGAGGTATCAGGAACAATTATTAAAATAGGTACAACGAGTATAGATGTGAAGGCAGATATTTATGTGGAGGAAATGTACCGGGAGGAACGTCATTTGGCTGTATCCGGCAAATTTACTTTTGTAGCAATAGACGAACACCGGGCACCTGTTTCTGTTCTATAGCAGCCTTATAAAACATAAAAGGCCTTGCTTTACAGCAAGGCCTTTTACTTTAACTAACAGCGAAGCAATTAAGCTTGTGCTTCCTGCTTTTGTTGCAAACGAATCAGGTTAAGGGCTGAACCAGCTCTAAACCAGGCAATCTGACCTTCGTTATAGGTGTGGTTTACCGAGAAAGTATCCATGGAACCATCTGCGTGGTGCAGCACCACTTTCAATGGCTCACCTGGTGTAAAGTTCTCAAGACCCAGGATGTCGATAGTGTCGTTCTCTTCAATCAGATCGTAATCTTCTTTGTTAGCGAACGTCAGAGCCAACATACCTTGTTTCTTCAGGTTAGTTTCGTGGATACGGGCAAATGATTTTACCAATACCGCTCTTACACCTAAGTGGCGAGGCTCCATAGCCGCGTGCTCACGTGAAGAACCTTCTCCGTAGTTCTCGTCGCCTACTACTACAGTACCAATTCCAGCCGCTTTGTAGTTACGGGCAGTGGCAGGAACTGTGTCGTAGCCGCGTGTTATATCGCTGAATACGTTGTTGGCATCACCGTTGAAAGCGTTGATAGCACCGATCAACATGTTGTTAGAAATGTTGTCTAAGTGACCACGGTACTTCAACCAAGGACCTGCCATAGAAATGTGGTCGGTAGTACACTTGCCTTGTGCTTTAATGAGCAGCTTCAGGCCTTTCAGGTCTGTGCCTTCCCAAGGCTTAAAGCCTTCGAGCAGTTGCAGACGATCAGACTTAGGATCTACTGCTACCTGTACGGTGCTACCGTCTTCAGCAGGAGCAACATAACCGGCATCTTCTACAGCGAAGCCGTTTACAGGCATATCAATACCTTGTGGCTCGTCCAGTTTCACGGCTACACCATCCTCGTTGATGAGCGTATCAGTAAGCGGATTAAATGTAAGATCACCGGCAATAGCGAAAGCAGTTACGATTTCTGGTGAGGCCACAAACGCGTGTGTGTTCGGGTTACCATCGTTACGCTTAGCAAAGTTACGGTTAAAAGAAGTAATAATTGAGTTTTTGCGGGTAGGGTCGTCGGTATGACGTGCCCACTGCCCGATACAAGGACCGCAAGCGTTAGCCAGTACCACACCACCCATTTGCGCAAAAGTATCTAATAAACCATCGCGGGCAGTTGTATAACGTACCAGTTCAGAACCAGGCGTAATGGTGAACTCAGCCTTGGCAACTAGTTTCTTATCGATAGCCTGTGCTGCGATAGACGCAGAACGGGTCATGTCTTCGTAAGAAGAGTTGGTGCAGGAACCGATCAAACCTACTTCCAGTTTGGCTGGCCAGTTGTGCTCTTTTACAACAGCGGCGAACTGAGATATTGGCCACGCAGCATCCGGAGTAAATGGTCCGTTTACGTGCGGCTCCAGCGTAGAAAGGTCGATCTCGATCAGTTGATCGTAGAAAGAAGCCGGGTCAGCATACACCTCGTCGTCAGCACGCAAATGCTCAGCAACCTGGTCGGCCAGAACTACTACTTCTTCGCGCTTGGTACCATTCAGGTAAGCACGCATGCTGTCGTCGTAAGCGAAAACAGAGGTAGTAGCACCAATCTCTGCACCCATGTTACAGATAGTACCTTTACCAGTACAAGACATAGACTCGGCACCTTCGCCGAAATATTCAACAATTGCACCAGTACCACCTTTTACAGTTAAGATACCAGCTACTTTCAGGATAACGTCTTTTGGAGAAGCCCAACCGCTTAACTTGCCGGTCAGTTTCACACCAATTACTTTCGGGAACTTAAGCTCCCAGGCCATACCGGCCATTACATCTACAGCATCAGCACCACCTACACCAATGGCCACCATACCCAAACCACCTGCATTTGGTGTGTGAGAGTCGGTACCAATCATCATACCACCTGGGAAAGCATAGTTTTCCAGTACTACCTGGTGAATAATACCAGCGCCTGGCTTCCAGAAACCAATGCCATACTTGTTAGAAACTGAAGCCAGGAAATCATATACTTCTTTGTTTTCATCGTAGGCATCCTGTAAGTCCTGATCAGCTCCTACTCTTGCCTGAATTAAGTGGTCGCAGTGTACAGTAGAAGGAACTGCTACTGTTGGCTTTCCTGCTTGCATGAACTGAAGCAAAGCCATTTGTGCCGTAGCGTCCTGCATTGCCACTCTGTCCGGAGCGAAATCAACGTAAGACTTGCCACGCTCAAAACCCTGCGTCGCATTGCCTCCATAGAGGTGTGCATACAGAATTTTTTCAGTCAGGGTAAGCGGACGGCCTACTGCGTTACGGGCAGCAGTAATCCGCTCGGCCATGCCGGCATAAACTGCCTTGATCATTTCTAAATC
Source organism: Pontibacter sp. 13R65 (assembly GCF_047525655.1). Taxonomy (NCBI): domain Bacteria; kingdom Pseudomonadati; phylum Bacteroidota; class Cytophagia; order Cytophagales; family Hymenobacteraceae; genus Pontibacter; species Pontibacter sp. 13R65. The sequence continues at coordinate 9,269 of NZ_JBLIQL010000020.1, read as the reverse complement.
AAATGCCATAGTGTTGCTATTATTATTGTTTTAAATGCTTTACTTATAATTCCACAAAGGTACAAAATACTCTAGATTTTGAGCAACATTAGTACTTACTAATATAAACATTAGGCGTACAATAGGCGCTATTTAGAACCATTATAGCTTTTCAGAAAATCATACTGTACTTTTGGGACATGAAATACTCCTTTATAAATACCCCTACAAGGCTGATTTTGTTTTTAGCGCTGGGCATTACACATCTAATTACTTCCTGTTCCTCATCCTCAACCTCCCAAAACGAAATAAAACCAGGACATTGGCGTGCTGTGCTCTCAACACAAGGGCAACAGATACCTTTTATCATGGAGGCAACTGAAAGCGAGGGCAAAACAGTTTTACACCTGATTAACGGAGAGGAGCGCCTCTTACTCGACGACATTCAAATACAAGGCGACTCAGTAAAAATAGGGTTACATATTTTTGATGCTGACCTCATAGCTAAAGTAGACGGCGACAAAATGGCGGGCCGATTGGTAAAGCACGATGCCCCCTCTTACTACGGCATACCTTTTACGGCAAAGCACGGGCAAACATACCGCTTCTCCGAAAAACCTGCTCCAGCTATTTATAATTATGCCGGAAAGTGGGAAGTTGCATTTGCTGACAACGAAGGCAAAACCACGAAAGCAGTTGGATTGTTTGAACAGCATGAAAATCACTTGACGGGCACTTTTTTAACCGAAACCGGCGACTACCGCTACTTAGAGGGTGAAGTAGCCGGAGAAAACCTGCAGCTCTCTGCGTTCGATGGCAACCACGTGTACCTGTTTAAAGCTGCCCCTGCCGATGCCAACACCATAAAGGGCGAGTTCTTTTCCGGCATAACCGGCTACAGAACCTGGACCGCCACCCGCAACGAAAACGCTGCTCTTGCCAACCCAGATTCACTTACTTTCTTAAATCCCGGCTACGAGGAGCTGACCTTCTCGTTCCCGAACCTGGAAGGCAAAAACGTGTCGCTGACCGATCCGCAATACAAAGGCAAGGTGGTAGTGGTGCAACTGCTGGGTACCTGGTGCCCCAATTGCATGGACGAAACACAATACCTGGCGCCATTCCACAAAGAAAACCAAAAAAGAGGCTTTGAGGTGATTGGCTTAGGCTTTGAAAGAAACCCCGAGTTTGAGAAAGCAGCTGCTCGCCTCCGCAAAATGAAGGAACGGCTTAATATTGATTATGAGCTGCTCGTAGCCGGCCCCGCCGACAATAAGGCCGCTGCAGAAGCATTGCCAGCTCTGAACCACGTTATGTCTTTCCCAACTACGATTATAGTAGACAAAAAGGGGAAAGTAAGAAAGATTCATACCGGCTTCTCCGGCCCCGGCACAGGAGCTTACTATGAGGAGTGGGTAAAGGAGTTTAACCACACCATAGAGCAGTTGCTAGCAGAGAAATAACTGCTGCTAATCCCTTTTAACATCTATCATGTTCTTTCAGACAGGAGAAGCCGCAGCCTTAGCGTTGTGGCTTCTCCTGTTATAGAGGCTTCCGAAGTCGGATGATACGGAAGGCTCCACCCAATGCGGCTGCCTCATTAAATTCTAACTGCAAAGTGGTATGTGCTGTAATTTTTCCGATAGAGCGATTTATATCCGAAAAAAGTGTTCCAGCCACCTGGTTTAGTAGTCGCCTAAATACAGTTGGCTCCTGACCGTCGGGCAAAAACTTATCGAATACCATGGCGGCGCCTCCCGGCTTTAATACCCGTTCCACTTCCTTCAGGCAGGCTACCGGGTCTGGAATTACGGCTAAAATCAGGTGCAGTACCACCGCATCGAAACTGTTGTTGGGGAACAAAAGGTGCTGCCCGTCCATGACCTGCGCCTGCACCGGTACTTGCAACACAGCCGCTCTTTCCTTTAGCTTCGCAATCATGCCAGGCGTAATATCTATGGCGGTTAAGTTGGTTTGCTCCTGCAGGCAAACCAGATCCAGACCGGAGCCGGCACCCAGCAGCAAAATGGCGTCCGAAGGCTTTGACTGTAGCAACGAAAGCGAACGCGCACGGTATTTCCGAAAAAATCGATCTGCTACTAGATCATACACCGGCAAGTACAGCGTGTACCGCAGCCGGTTCCAAGAGTTGGTATTGATGCTCATTGGTTTAGTGCATGAGAAGGTATGAGCAAAATTACCCATCGTTTCGCCCATCAATATTACATATTTCACGAAGTCTTTTACAGATATTACAGCCAAGTAAAGGTTCAGGAGAAAACAATTCTGGTCTTATAATTCAAAGGATAAAGTCGTAACCATTATTGAATTGTTCTAACTAAAGTTGTCCGGTACTGTTCCTTGGTATGTATTGCGGCAGGAGGCAACCAAGGGAGAGCAAATGCCAGGTGCACCATTTGACAATTTTTTGTTGGGGGAAGGGGCCCTCTTTAAAGAGCGTGAAGCTGTCACAGCTTATCAAGCGGCTATGCAAGCTTAGAATAAACCGAAAGCAGCCCTTGCTAAAGGATCTCGCCCACAAGATCCCTTCTGGATGACAAAAGTTGTGGCAGTGGTGGTTGAGGAACAATTTTGCTACCGCACAACTTAATTATTCTAATCAAAAAGGCCTTCCAGAGCTTTTCATAAGGAAAAAGACTTAGGGTATAACAATAGCCCGTAACCAAAGCTGCAGTGAACCATAACTTTCTAACCCCAAAAATTACTTTTCTCTGGCAATCGTAAAGGCCATGAGTTGCTCCAGTGAGGTGCGTGATGGAGATAAAGGGAAGGTGCGCAGGATCTCAAGCGCCTCTGCGTAGTATTTGTTCATCTGCTCGATGGTATAGTTGATGCCGCCCGATTCCTTAACAAAGTTAATCACGTGCTGCACTCGTTTGCTGTCGCCGTTGTTGTTCTTTACATTATAAATAACCCGGCGTTTGGTCAGCCAATCAGCCTCGCGCAGGGCATGGATTAGCGGCAAGGTCATTTTTTTTTCTTTGATGTCGATGCCCACAGGCTTACCAATCTCGGCGGTTCCGTAGTCGAAGAGATCGTCTTTGATCTGGAATGCAATGCCCACTTTTTCGCCAAATAAGCGCGCCTTTTCTATCTCCTCTACCGAGGCACCAGCCGAGGCAGCACCAACAGCGCAGCAGGAAGCAATAAGCGAAGCCGTTTTCTGACGGATAATGTCAAAATAAATATCTTCGGTAATGTCCAGGCGGCGGGCTTTCTCAATCTGCAGTAACTCTCCTTCGCTCATTTCGCGCACCGCATTCGACACGATTTTGAGAAGCTCAAAATCGTTGTTGTGCAGCGAGAGCAACAGGCCTTTTGAGAGCAGGTAATCGCCTACGAGCACGGCAATTTTGTTTTTCCAGAGGGCGTTTACGGAGAAAAAGCCGCGGCGGTAATTGGCATCGTCCACCACATCGTCGTGCACGAGCGTGGCCGTGTGCAGCAACTCTATCAGGGCGGCTCCACGGTAGGTAGCTTCTGTTATGCCCTGGTTAAAGAGGTTAGCCGAGAAAAAAACGAACATCGGCCGCATCTGCTTTCCTTTGCGCTTCACGATATAGCTCATGATCTTATCCAAAAGAAGGACATTAGACTTCATGGAAGTCCGGAACTTCTTTTCGAAAAGCTGCATTTCCTGCGCGATGGGCGCTTGTATTTCGTTTAGGCTGATGCTCATTTTGGCTGCACAATATTACTATGCTTAAGCATGGTTTCCAAACGATGCCTTTGCAAATGGGCTAATAATTGAATAATATTAACCCGATATTAGGAACAGCAGATGCCTGAATTAAAAAAACTGGATTTCGTACTACAGCCGCCACACCAGCGGCCCTTTACCGCCGATGCCCGCTACCTGGCAAGCCAACAGGCTAAGCCTGTGGTTGTTTTTGTGCACGGCTTTAAAGGCTTTAAAGACTGGGGGCACTTTAACCTGCTCGCCGATTACTTTGCAAACGAAGGCTTTTTCTTCATCAAAATAAATCTTTCGCATAACGGAACCTCTGTAGAAGATTGCTCGGATGTGCACGACATGGAGGCTTTTGGCAACAACAACTTCTGCATAGAATTAGATGATATTGGTACTTTGCTAAATGAACTGCACGCACCAGATAGCGCACTACCTGTGCAGGAACTAGACCCAGACAATATTTTCCTGATCGGGCACAGTCGTGGTGGCGGTGCCGTGTTGGCAAAAGCTGCCGAAGACAAGCGGGTAAAAGGCCTGGCCACCTGGTCGGCGGTGAGCGATTTTAACATGCGCTGGTCGCCGGAGGTGATGGCGCAGTGGAAGCAGCAAGGTGTGCAGTGGATAGCCAACGCCCGCACCGGCGTACAGATGCCGCTCTATTACCAGTTGGTAGAGAATTACCAGGCTAACCTGCACCGCCTCGACCTGCCCAAACTGGTACAGCAACTGCCACAGCCGCTCCTGATCTTGCACGGCGAAGAAGACGAAACCTTGCCCCTGCAAATGGCCCACGACCTGAAAGCCTGGAAACCGGATGCTACCCTGCACCTGCTCCCCAACACAGATCATTCGTATGGTGGCAAACACCCTTACCCGGAAACAGCCTTACCTGCTCCAGCCCGCCATGCCGCTGACCTAACTATTAACTTTTTTAAGCAATATGTCTAGCCTGTACCTGCTCCTGGGTGGAAACCTGGGTAACCGGGAAACATTCTTGCAGCAGGCCCGGGAGCGGCTTGCTGCTGCAGTTGGATCAATTACCGCCTGCTCCAAACTCTACGAAACCGCCGCCTGGGGCAAAACAGATCAACCTGCATTTCTGAACCAGGTGCTGGCCCTCCAGACAAACCTACTGCCGGAGCAGGTGCTCCACCGCATCCAGGGCATTGAACTGGACCTAGGCCGTGAGCGCATCGAGCATTGGGGAGCCCGCGTCATCGACATTGATATTCTGTTTTACAACGACCTGGTGCTGCAGACACAACGCCTTACTATACCGCACCCACAGCTACAAAACCGCCGGTTTACACTGATGCCCCTAGCCGAAATTGCCCCAAATCTGGTGCACCCTGTACTGCAACAAACAATAGCCAAGCTTCTGGTAATTTGCGACGATCCGCTGAAAGTATCCGTGTACCAGGAGTAACCCTTAACTAAAATCAGCTAAGTTTGCTTTGGAAGGCTTATTTCATTAGAATAATTTGACTGCTAATAGCTTGTTGAATGGTTAAAAGGTTTTACTGTTGCTTTCTAACTTTTAAGAGTTGAAAATGCTGCTGAAGAGATTAGCATGAAACCACCTGTAACCCAATCTATATTTTTGTCCTGAAAACCTTTGAGAAAGGCCTTTTAACCAAAGTTTAAGATCTGGCACCTAACACCTAAAATCTACCAAAAGCCTCTGAAAGGCCATTTTCATCTGAATAATTTACCCACTCACTATTAGGAGCACGCCTGTAGTTTTGCTCCTGAAATTAAAGATATGAGTCACACTTTTACAGCCATCGATTTTGAAACAGCGCAAGGCAAGCGCTACAGTATCTGCCAGGTAGGCCTGGTGCGTGTAGAGAACGGAAAAGTAACTGCACAGGTAAACCAGTTAGTTTGCCCTCCCGATAATTTTTATTTTTACAGGAACACCGAAATTCATGGCATCTCCGCTTCCCATACCTGCCACTCTCCTACTTTTGCTTCGGTTTGGCAACAGATGAAGCCCTACATACAAGACCAGACGGTGGTGGCCCATAATGGCGCATTCGATTTCAGCTGCCTCCGCCACACTCTTGAGTATTACAAAATGGAGCAGCCGGTTTATGAGCAGCAGTGCACTTACAAAATCTACCGAAAAGGTTTAGCAGACTTATGCCGCCAACACAACATCCAGCTCAGCCACCACGATGCCCTCAGCGACGCCATGGCCTGCGCCCGGCTATATATGCTGCACTTAAGGAGTAAGGGGTAATGAAGAAGTGGATTAGCATTCCTTTCGTTGTGCCACTTATGACCACACTTGTGTTTGCATTTGGAGCAGTAATACTTTGGTAAGTCAGAAATATGAAATTAGCTCTACAGAAGAATGCTTATCTACAGTTACGGGAGCAAATAATTGTAAGACAATAGAGTTTGATAAGACCGCTGCAATGGTGTCATTTTTCTTCTCTATTTCAGTCCTGATTTATATAATTTATTTTATCAAAAATAAGGGGGCTGAGGAAAACTTCAAGAAAGAAGAAGTAGGAGATAAAAGGAAAAATAACTTACCCTAAATATCCACATGTACGCTTTGCTCGCCATCTGTAATAACCGTTTGGCAACAACCTTAAAGGTAAAAGATTGGGATACTTACTTCATTTATTAACCTGAGTTCCTCTTACTAGTGATTTAGAGACAAAAGAGGTAAGGCGAAAGACTGTTAAAGCAATTAGGGCGGTGGTGTACGTGAAAGGAGCTGTCATTAACTTGCCTTACCCAAGCGTTTACTTAGGCACATACTGTTTACAAAAGGATTAGGCAAGTTCTGAATTAACACCTGTAAAATGAATAGACTCTCTTTACATACCTATCTGCAAACAGAATTATTAATTGATATCAACCAAGAAATCATTTCTCAATTTTTTTCTACACGAGAATTAGGTAAAGGTGAGTACTTTATTAAAACAGGACAAGTTTGTAAGCATCTGGGATTTTTAGAAAAGGGATTTGTGAAGTACTATAAAACAGATGATAAAGGACAAGAAGTAGTTTGTGATTTTGCCAAAGAATCTGATTGGATTACACAATATCAAAGTTTTATTTTTCAAACAGCTTCGCCTTTATCAATTATAGCAATTGAGCCTTCCACACTACAGATAATCTCTTTCGATAATCTCCAATTGCTTTACGCACAAGTACCTTCAATAGAAAAACATAGCCGTAAAGTAATTGAAAATGTTTTCTTTTCAGCTTTAGAAAGAAATAATGAATTGCAGGTACTGCGTGCAGAAGAGAGATACGTTAAGTTCGCGAAAGAAAATCCTGATATTATCAATCGTGTTCCTCAATACGATATTGCCAGCTATTTAGGCATTGCCCCCCAATCCTTAAGCAGAATTAAAAGTAATTATAGAGGTTAAATTGTTTCTTCACAAATGTGAATGAACTTGACTTAAAACACTTCGAGCTTTGTAGAATCAACCATAAAAATTCTACTAACATGAAGTCTCTCTGGAGAATTGTTTTAATTTTAACAGTTTATGTCTCGATCATCCATAGTTTAAGCGCACAAAATAACGAATGGCATAAAGACAGGAAAACTACATTGCTTTTTGGTCTTACACAACCATTGCTATTGAAAGGCTTCAATGTCGAAGCAAACTACATTCATAACCGGCTTATCTTTGATTATTCTCACGGTGCATCACTTGAGTTTGGAGGGAATTTATTACCAGACTATCTGGAAGGTCAGGGAGTTGTTGTGTATTTACCTTTCTCAACCGGATTTGGAGTAGGCTACCGTTTTACACAATGGCTCAATTTAAGAGTAGAACCTAAATGGCATCGCTTTGAGTTTTACTATGCGAACGATGTTCAAAATGCCAATAATATAATAGCAGTAGATGCAAATAATTACAGCATAGGTTTGGGCTTGTACGGAAATTATCAACCCTTTAAAAGAAAAGATTCTTTTTTAACCGGCATAACTATAGCACCAAGCATTAGGTTCTGGCCCACAATTGCGTCTGGTTTCGAGGGTAATTCATTCAGATACGATAACAAAAGAACGGGGAAAATGGAAGAATTGAAAACCTTGGGTTCGGGTATAGGATTTTCGCCGTTGGTACTAAACGTAAGTATCGGCTATACTTTTAATCTTAAAAAGAGTTGATACTAGAGTACAACAAAGAGGAAAGCTCTTGTCGCGAATGGTAGTTCTGGTCAGTTTGAGTAGTGTGACAGGGAGCTAACTTGCCTACCATTAATTAACTCAAGATAAAAGGTCTGCCTCACTTAAATGAAGCAGACCTTTTTATGTGATCTATAAATCTATTCTACTGAACTAACTTCTGCTGATCGGTCGATTTTCTTTACCAGCCCCTGCAACACTTTGCCTGGGCCGCACTCTATAAAGTGAGTTGCGCCATCGGCCAGCATCTGCTGCACCGACTGAGTCCAGCGAACAGGTGCGGTTAATTGCTTAATCAGGTTTTGTTTTATTTCAGCAGGGTCGGTATGTGGTTTGGCATCTACGTTCTGGTAAATAGGGCAAATACCCTCGCTGAAGGTAGTTTCTTTAATGGCTTTGGCAAGTTCTTCTTCAGCAGGTTTCATGAGCGGCGAATGGAAAGCGCCTCCTACCGGCAAAGGCAGCGCACGTTTAGCACCAGCTTCTTTCATTTTCTCACAGGCTATTTCAATGCCCTTGTTCGATCCTGAAATAACCAGCTGCCCCGGACAGTTATAATTGGCAGCCACTACCACTTCTCCTTCAACAGAAGCACAAACTTCCTCTACCTTGGCATCGTCTAAACCAAGTATGGCAGCCATAGTAGAAGGATTTGCTTCGCAGGCCGCTTGCATTGCCTGAGCTCTTTTAGACACCAGGCGTAAGGCATCTTCAAAACTGAGCACTTTGCTGGCAACCAACGCTGAAAACTCACCTAGCGAATGCCCAGCCACCATATCGGGTGCAAAATCTTTGGCTACAGCTGCCTGAGCCACCGAGTGAAGGAAAATAGCCGGTTGTGTTACATTTGTTTGTTTTAGCTCTTCATCTGTTCCACTGAACATGATGTCTGTTATATTAAAGCCCAGAATCTCGTTAGCCTTATCGAACAGCTCCTTTGCTACCGGGTGTTGCTCATATAGCTCCTTGCCCATACCTACAAACTGAGAACCCTGACCCGGGAATACGTATGCCTTCATGAAATAAAAATTAAAGTATTGTTTAATGATTGCGTTGAAGACTTGCTCCTGTTCCCTAACTACAGGGCCTCTTGCAAGCCGCAGCAAACTTAAACCAAGAGATCTGAATAACCAATAGCAAAGGCTCATTAACCTTAAACACTACTTAGCTTATGGCAGAACCAAGGAGTTCTTCGCCTCCTCAATTATTCTAATGAAAACAGTCTTCCGGAGGCCGGACTAGCTTAAAACTGCTAATATCTGGCTATCCGGAAGGCTGTTGCTATCTTACAATTTCGACCCATCCTTTGTAGCGGACGCGCTCGCGCTCGGGGTCCAGGGTGAAGAACTCCACCTCGGCCTCGTAGAAGTACACCCCGTCGCTCACCCGGCCCCCGTCGCTGCTGGTCCCCTCCCA